>JABABO010000297.1 GCA_014238195.1 Kordiimonadaceae bacterium
AAATTTGGACGAGGTTGAAGCGAAAGGGTCTATCCAAGTGAGCCATGAGCGTAATCGCCCTGGCACTGGTTTGCGGGCCTCAGCTGCCTTAAACTTCCCGATTATTGACGGGGAACTTGCCATGCGCGTCACTGGTTCCTTTGGAAAAGAGAACAAAAAGGTTCTGAACACTTACACAGGTAATATTGGCATTAACGAAGATCATTTCATCCGCGCACAACTTATGTGGCAACCCTCGTCTGACACGCGCTTGAACTTGATGTATGTCAACGAGCGAGACACAGATACAGGATTTGTCGATGTCGATGTTAATTCACCCACATCTCATTATGAAGCGATCCTAACACCAAACGAAGATGCAACTTACGGATATGACGTTGCGTTCGAGTTTCCAGATTGTCAAGGTACAACACGAACATCCTGCTTGGGCGGCGTCAGAACCGAAGGCCATGACCCCCTGTATACCTATTATAATTTGATGGACCCCTTTGATTATGACTATGTTGACCTTTTTTCTGTTAGTTTTGAAAAAGACGATATTTTTGAAGGCGCCGACCTAAGTTATTATGGTTCACACCAGCGTTACAAAGACTTCGGGCAACAAGCTTGGTGGAACCGCGCCGATGCCAACGACATGTTCCGAACATGGATCATTGATAAATCAAAAGACCGTCAATGGACGCATGAAATTCGCTTACAATCCAATGATGAAGACAGCCCCTTACAGTGGACTGTTGGTGGTTACTATGATCGCTTTGAAACATTACCTGCCGATGACATTCAGTGGCAGTACCATGCCAGTGATGATCGTTCACGGGCCATTGCAGCTTATCTTTGGGGTGATTATTGGGGATATTCAGTTGACCCAACTGTCCTTGGCCGTGAGCTTTACGGCGATGGTACAAAGAATTATAATATCACATATAACAACTATGTTGCTAAGGAACTCGCCTTTTTCGGTGAAGTGTCTTACGAGGCTGACCTTGGCGATGCGGGTACATTAGAAATTACTGGTGGTATCCGTTACTATGATCTCAAGGATGATTTTGATTATGATCAATCTGGCATTTGGGTCGATTCTGAGGGCGAGATAAGTAGCACTGTTACCGATGACGGCGAAAATGGCACCACCAAGAAAGTGAGTGTGAACTACCGCCCTAATAATGATATTGGCATCTTTGCAATCTATTCAGAAGGCTACCGCAGGGGTGGCAACAATGGCCCTACAGCACCCGAGGATTGCGCGAATGATGAAAATATTGGGTCTTATGTTGATCGATATAGTTCGGACAGCATTAAAAACTATGAAGTTGGCATCAAAGGGACAGCGCTCGACCGTCGGACACAGTTTTCTTCTGCGATTTATCAAATCGATTGGACAGACGTGCAGGCATCCGTATATATGCCGTCCTGTGGCTTTTCGTATGTTGCTAATGCAGCGTCTGCACGCTCCCGGGGGGTAGAGTTTGAATCGAGCACGCAAGTCATGGACGGCTTAGCATTGATGTTGAATGCATCTTACACAAACAGTGAAATGACATCTGAAGTCCCTGCCCTTGGCGCGGAAGACGGCGATGACATGACAGCGGTGCCAAAATATAATTTTTATGTTGCTTTGGATAAGGAGTTCGAGCTTTTTAACTATGACGCATCGGCCCGCCTAGAAGTCAATGGATACGGCAGTTACAAGTCACACTTTAACGTCCGTGATGAAGATATTTCGCCAGCTTATGAAGTTGTCAACCTATCTGGTACACTTCAACTGACAGATACATCTAAGCTGAGTATTCATGTCAACAATTTACTTGATGATGATATCGCGCTCTATAAACGCTCCCGTAGCCGCGGTGATCCGTCAGGAAACGCGCTTTGGATTGAATATGCGCGGGAACGTAATGTCGTTGTGCGCCTAGATTTTGAGTTTTAAGGCTAAGCACGCTCTGCTCGTAATTCATTTGCGAGCGTGACAATCATGAAAGCGGTGGGAAATTCTCGCCGCTTTTAATTTAAATCCGACAACAAAACAGTTGCAAAATTCTTTAACGGGATATCAGGGATGGTCGATAATTCTGCCTTTTATCAACGTATAAACCAATATCTTCAGGTTGGTGATTATTCTACTGCGCTGGATACTTTAAAAGCTTTTCTAACTGATAATCCTACGGATGAAATCGGCATGTCCCTTTTGGGGACTACATATATTCGGTCTGAGCGTAAAGATGCTGCGTAGCAAATATTTTCACAAGCTGTCACGGCACACCCAAAGTCTTATGCCGCCCACGCAGACCACGCTTTTGCAGCGCAAAATTTTGGGGATAATTCAAGCGCACTTAAATCTTTCAAAATTGCTTTAGAATTAAATCCTCGTTTTTATACGGGATGGATTACCGTCAGCAAACTTTATTATCTGGAAAAAGACTATACACAAGCCATCAAATCGGTCGAGGAAGCAGAAAAATATGACCCCTTCGATGCTGAATACCGTCAAATCAAATCAATGGTGCGCAGTAAAAACATGAAGGGCGCAGAAAAGCTAACACGGCAAATTTTGCAACATCAACCCAGCCATCCACGCGCCGCATATTTACTGGCACATTTTGCAAGTACATTAGGGGTTCATGAAGACCGGGTCGACATTTTAATGAACAGTCTTCAATTCCATCCAGCGAATGTTATTCTGCGTCGTGCACTGGTCGAAGCTTATGAAGCAATTGGGGATTACGCTGCTGGCCTAAGTGAAGCGCTGCACTTAGTAGAAATAGAAAAATCTTTTCTTAATCATTGGATATTAAGTCGTATTTTTGGACATACGGGTGATCATGAAAGCGCCTTAAATTCTGCCGAACAAGCAGCATCTTACTTAGAAACAAACAGTACAGAACTTGGTAAAGTGGACTTGCTGCGCGGGCATGCGCTCAAAATTCTTGGCAGGCGATCGGACAGTATCGCAGCCTACCGAGCGTGTATTAAAAACACCCCTGGTAATGGCGCAGGTTGGTGGGGCCTTGCAGACTTTAAAACTTACCACTTCAGCGGTGAAGACAAAGCGTCCATGCAAAAAATTATACACCATACTGACATAAATACGGCGCAGCGCTGTCAAGCCACCTTTGCACTTGCCAAAGCATACGAGATGGACGGTGATATGGGAAAAGCTTTCGACATTTATAATCAAGCCAACGCGATGCGCCCAGATATTCAGTATGATCCAAATGCGAACACAGCCCGTTTCCATGATATTGCTAAAGCTATGACACCTCAAAATCTGCATAGTACGGCAAAAGCTCATTTAAGGCAGCCGATACCGATCTTTATTCTGGGTATGCCTAGGGCAGGATCCACCTTAATTGAGCAAATCTTAGCCAGCCATAGCAAAATTGAAGGCACTATGGAGCTTTTAACCTTGCCCAACCTGCAACGTAAAATTCATATCGAAGGGGGTCGGCGCTTCAAAAAAGGCTTCCCACAATCATTAGCGCATTTTAGCAGGGCTGAGTTAACAGCTTTTGGCCAGCAATATCTTGATAATACGGCCATGTTCCACTCAGACAGTCCTTTCTTCATTGATAAATTGCCTACAAATTTTGAACGTATCGGCCTCATTCATAAAATATTACCCCAAGCCATCATTATTGATGCCCGCAGGCATCCCCTTGATTGCTGTTTTAGTGCTTATAAACAGCATTTCGCCAATGGGCATGACTATAGCTATAACCTAAGTCATGCGGGGGCGTATTATAATGACTATCTCAGCCTGATGGACCACTGGGATACGGCCTTACCCAGCAAGGTTTTGTGCGTACAATATGAAAACATGGTGCATAATACGGAAAAGACCACCAAGCAAATTTTACAGCATATTGGTGTTTCATTCGAAGAAAGCTGCCTGAAATTCTATCATAACAAACGGGCCGTCAAAACAGCAAGTAGCGAGCAAGTCCGCCAACCGATCAACACCAAAGGTATTGGGGCATGGCAAACTGTTAAAACAGGCCTAGCCCCGTTAAGGACGAGTTTAGGTCCTGAAACGCTGAAACGTTTTGAAATATATTTGCCTAAAAACCATCATTAAGCCCATAACTAAGCCAAGAAGTCTAGCTAAGCATTATGACTTGGCAGTCTATATTACGGCGCAGCAGCAGCCCCGCCGTCTATGGCTATAATATTCCCTGTTATATAAGACCCCCCTTTCGAACAAAACCAACGGATCACACAGGCCATATCTTCAGGTTCCCCTACACGCCCTAGCGGTACCGTTTTACCAAGGACTTCGCGTTTTTCTGCGCTGTCCGTGGCATAGGCCATCATACGGCTTGGAAAAGGGCCAGGCGCGATAGCATTCACTGTGATATGACGATGGGCCAGTTCGTTGCTGTAAGTTTTGGTCAGGTGATGAACCGCCGCTTTGCTGGCGACATAACTGTACACACCATTACCACCACCCGCATCTGCCATAGGCCGCGTCCCCATCACGGACCCAACATTGATCACCCGTGAAGGGTTTTCAGCCGTAGCGCGTGCTTCTAACATCGGCAACAATAACCGTGTTAAATCAGCCATTGCTGTTACATTTAAGTTCATGATCTTGTCCCACGCTTTACGCGGAAAATTATCAAGACTATCCCCCCATGTGGCACCGCTATTATTAATCAGTATGTCTAGATGATCTTCATTTGCTTGCATATGCGCTGCTAGGGCTTCGGTGCCTTCTGCTGTGCTAAGATCAGCGGCAACAGGATGCGCTGAGCCTGGGCCTTTAGCATTCATTTCGTCAGCAAAATGTTCCAGTGCATGGTATTTGCGCGATGCAATCGTGACTTTACATCCCGCATCCACGAGCGCTTCGGTGATCATCGCACCAATACCAGACGCACCGCCAGTAACCAGCGCGATACGGCCTTTTATATCAAACATGTTTTCAAATGACTGCATTCTTCATTCCTTCCCTTGATTCCAATCCCAACCCATCATAGTGTGATTGTCGGGAATCGCATCCATAAACTCTATCATTAGAATGGATGCTCAAAAAAAGGCGGCTACATACGAATAAACTGACACAGTTTGTTTTCCAGTTTGTTTTTAGCTCTTTTATATGTTTTTAGTCTGGAAGGGGATCCTCATGCTCGAACAAATGCTGGCAGCCATCGAAATGCCAACCATTGGCACACCAATGAACAAAGTTTTAGACAGTATTACAAAGGACGGCGCACCATTTGCTGCCTCTGATTTTGAAATGACTAACCCTGGCGGTCAGACTTACACTGTCAAACAGTTCAATCATGCGCCGCCAAATGTGCGCGATTTTCTGTTGCCACTGATGCGTGGTTACGGTGATGTTGTCTGTATGGTCTTTGAAGACGAACGTATCACTTTTACCGATGCGATACAGAAGGTTGATACCCTAGCTGCGGCGCTATATCATGATTATAACATTCGCAAAGGCGATTTGGTTTCGATCAGCATGCGCAATTACCCAGAATGGCTCGTGTCTTATCTTGCGGTTATCAGCCTTGGTGGTATCGCTTGCGCTATGAACAGCTGGTGGGGCGGCGATGAAATGGCAATGGCTTTGAAAATTACTGACTCAAAACTGCTTATCTGCGGTCCGCGCTCCGCAGCGAATATCGAAAATCATGTGGATGAACTGGGATTAAAGCGCATTTTGGTCCGTGTTGATGATCATCAATTTACCAATGCAGCACATTGGAATGATGTGCTCGGTAAAGCTGCGAACAAAACCCTACCAGACATCGACATTGCACCAACCGATACTGTGCATATCTTGTTCACAAGTGGGTCCAGCGGTTTTCCTAAAGCCGCGGTATCTGACCACCGTTCGGTATGCAATGCTTTGTTTATGTGGTTGGGTCTGACAGTTTCAATGAAACTGAGCCGTGATGGCAACATGGAACCAGGCGAACATCAAAAGGCCGCCCTTCTTGCCATTCCAAAATTCCATGTCACAGGATTAATTGTCATTACCCTGACATCCGCTATAATTGGCCGCAAGCTTGTGTTAATGCGGAAATGGAACGTAGAAAACGCCTTCCAACTGATTGAGCGTGAAAAAATATCCAGCTTTAGCGGTGTGCCTTCGATGTCTTATGAAATGTCGGTGTCACCCTTTGTGGACCAATATGATACATCAACATTAGCGGACCTTGGCGGTGGCGGCGCTGCGCGCCCGAAAGACCACTTAGAAAAAATGACGGCAGCGTTTTCCCATGTGTCACCAGGGATTGGTTACGGACTTACAGAAACCAACGGTTGCGGTGCGGTTTTGTTTGGGGATGATTATATCAAACGTCAAGACAGCGTTGGCTGGGGGACACCCCCTGTCATGGATATTCAAATCCAAGACTTGGACGGCAACGAGGTGGCGCAAGGTGAGCGCGGGGAAATCTGCATAAAATCGATCACTAATATCGCTGGATATTTGAACAATGCTGAAGCCACGGAACGCGCTTTTCGCAGCGGTTGGCTGCGCACAGGTGACGTAGGGTACAAAGACAGTAAAGGCTATATCTTTATCGTAGACCGCATGAAATCAATTATCATTCGCGGCGGTGAAAACATCAGCACGCTGGAAGTGGAAGCTGCAATCCACGCGCTTGAGGGTGTGGAGGATTGTATTGTTTTTGGTGTACCAGACGAAAGGCTTGGTGAACAAGTGGGCGCGTTCATCGAAACATCAAGCTTAAGTTCTGCTGAGGTCCGTACCAGCCTTAAGGATAGTGTCGCTGCTTACAAAATACCCTTTTATATGTGGATCACAGACCAACCAACACCGCGCATTGCGTCTGGCAAAGCGGATCGCACTGGGGTAAAAGCAAGCTGTTTGGATGATCTCAGTTCGGCACAATAGACTTTATAGATCAAAAAGGGTTATCTATGGGTAAAAAACCAGCTCATTATGCGCGCTTCATGCCCGTTCGCCTTGCCATGGTGGGCGGCGGTGAAGGTGCATTCATTGGTAATATTCACCGTCTTGCTGCCAACCTTGATGGACAGTACCAACTTGTCGCAGGGGCTTTTAGCCGCGACAAAGATAATTGCAAGCGCACGGGGGTCAAGCTGGGTCTTGCTGAAAATCGCTGTTATACATCATGGCAAGAATTACTGAATAATGAAGCAAGATTAGACCCTGATAGTCGTGCTGAATGTATTGCCATTGTCACGCCTAACCATTTGCATTTTGCTGTCTCTGAAGCAGCATTAAAAGCAGGCTTTCATGTATTGTGCGACAAACCCGCGACAAGGACGCTAAAAGAAGCACAGCAATTACAAAATGCAGTGAAAAGTACCTCGTGCCTATTTGGATTAACTCACACCTACCTTGGCTACCCAATGATTGCACAAGCCCGCCGAATGGTGGCGGAAGGTGACATCGGCAATATCCGCAAGATATATGTGGAATATCCACAAGGTTGGATGGCTGGGGCCGCTGAGAAAACTGGTAGCAAACAAGCCGAATGGCGCACGGACCCTGCCCGCTCTGGCATCGGCGGCGCAATAGGTGATATTGGCACCCACGCCTTTACATTAGCCGAATGGGTATCGGGCCAACAGGTCACGGCGCTCTGTGCTGCCTTAAATATTCATATTGATGATCGCTTAGTTGATGATGATGCGGCAGCACACTTGAAATTTGATGGCGGGGCAACGGGGGTTCTTGTGTGCAGTCAGGTCTGCGCAGGCGAAGAAAACGCCCTGAAGATTAAAATTTACGGCGACAAAGGCGCCCTTGAATGGCATCAGATGGAACCCAATAGCTTGATCCATCGCCGTGTTGGTGACCATATGATCACTTTACGTGCAGGTGTTGACCAACCCTTGTATAGCACTGCACTGGCTAGGTGCCGCACCCCTAGCGGTCATCCAGAAGGTTATTTGGAAGCTTTTGCCAATCTGTACCGTGATTTTGCCCATGCAATCCGCGCTGGTGAACAGCAAACCGCACGCCTTGTTCCTGGGATTGATATGGGACTGCGGGGCATGATGTTCATTGAACGGATGGTTGATAGCCATAAAAGCACTTCAAAATGGACCGATTTTGAGACTGGAGAACACGCATGACAAAGGGTATTATGCCAAACAAGATGCCAAGAATAATGAAAGGCCCGGCGCTATTCTTAGCGCAATTTATGGATGATGCCTCTCCGTTTGACACGTGGGACAGTGTAACAAAATGGGCAGCAAGTCTCGGATACAAAGGTGTGCAAGTCCCAAGTAACGACCCGCGCTGTATGGACCTAACTTTAGCGGCTGAAAGCCAAGATTACTGTGATGAATTAATGGGCATCGCCGCTCTCAACGGTACCAAAATAACCGAGCTATCAACCCATTTACAGGGCCAGCTCATCGCTGTTCATCCAGCCTATGATAATATGTTTGATGCTTTTGCACCTATTGAATTGCACGGCAAACCTGCTGAACGCACCGCGTGGGCAGTTGATCAATTATTGTTAGCTGCCAAAGCAAGCCAGCGACTGGGATTAAAGGCACATGCGACTTTTTCAGGCGCCTTGCTGTGGCCCTATATGTATCCGTGGCCGCAGCGACCAGCAGGTATCGTGGATGAAGGTTTTGCAGAACTTGCGAAACGCTGGACACCAATTTTAAATGCTTTTGATGAAGCAGGTGTTGATGTTTGCTATGAAATTCATCCAGGTGAAGACCTGCATGATGGCATCACATTTGAACGGTTTTTAGAGGCAACCAAACGTCACCCACGCGCAAAAATATTGTATGATCCAAGCCATTTTCTATTGCAGCAACTTGATTACTTGCAATTTATTGACTTGTATCACGATTATATCTGTATGTTTCATGTCAAAGATGCTGAGTTCAATCCAACGGGCCGTGCAGGTATTTATGGGGGATACGAAGATTGGGTTAATCGCCCAGGCCGTTTCCGCAGTCTTGGAGACGGGCAAGTCGATTTTAAAAGCATTTTTTCGAAGCTCGTGCAGTATAACTACGATGGCTGGGCCGTGGTTGAGTGGGAGTGCTGCCTAAAACACCCCGAAGACGGGGCACGCGAAGGGGCAATATTTGTTGCGGATCACATGATCCGTAAAACCGACAAAGCGTTTGATGATTTTGCTGGGGCTGCCAGCGACCACGCCCGCAATCGTAGTTTATTGGGACTATAATCATATTGATGATGACCAGCTTTATTTAAAGAGGCTTTGACAGGTCAAAAAGGGAACTGAATAATGAACACACAAATCTACAGCCGTTTAAGCGCCATGATGTTCCTGCAATTTTTTGTTTGGGGCGCTTGGTTTGTTACCCTTGGCAATTATCTCTATGCTATAGGTTTTCAAGCCGTTGATATTGGAGCGGCGTATTTAATGAATAATTTAGGGGCAATCATTGCGCCCTTTTTCGTGGGTATGATTGCAGATCGTTTTTTTGCCAGTGAAAAAGTAGCGGGTGTCATGCACCTAATCGGGGCTGTTGTTTTATATTATGTAGCAGGTCTAACCGATGTTGGCCCTGTTCTAGTTGGTTTGTTCCTTTACAATGCCTGTTATATGTCAACCCTTGGGCTGGCAAATAGTATCAGCTTTAACCAAATGGAAACACCCGATACGCAATTTCCACCAGTGCGTGTTTGGGGTACACTTGGATGGATCACAGCTGGACTGGGCATTTCACTTATCCTTGCGCCTTTTGTACCCGACGTGGAAGCCACCAATGTGCCCCTAAAACTAGCGGCGATTTGTTCGGCTGTACTCGGTCTTTATTGTTTTAGCTTGCCGAGCACCCCACCAAGCAAAATCGGTGAAGCTGTGACTGTCAGTGATATTCTTGGCTTAAAAGCTTTAGCGCTTTTAAAGGACAAAAGTTTTGCTGTATTTGCGCTTTGTTCTTTATTGATTTCCATTCCGCTCGCATTTTATTACGGCTTTACCAATCTGTTCCTAAACGAAATTGGCATGGAAGGGGTCGCAGGTAAAATGACGATGGGGCAAATGTCTGAAGTTGGCTTTATGATCTTGATGCCCTTTTTCTTCAAACGACTGGGGGTCAAATGGATGCTTCTTGTTGGTATGCTGGCGTGGGTGCTGCGCTACGGTCTGTTTGCAGGCGGCGACGCGGGTGCATTGGTTGGGATGCTGTACGGTGGTATCTTGCTGCACGGTATTTGTTATGATTTCTTTTTTGTCACAGGCCAAATCTATGTCGATCGCAAAGCCAGCACGGATATTCGTGCCAGCGCCCAAGGTTTCATTGCCTTGATCACTTACGGCGCAGGTATGGCTATTGGTTCCTACATTGCAGGTCAGGTCGTACAGGCTTATACGGTCGAGGATACACATAACTGGGAAATCATATGGATGGTCCCCTGTATTTTTGCAGGATTGGTAGCGCTGGTTTTTGCTGTCATCTTCAAAGATAATACCGCCGATGAAATGCTAACTGAAGCGAAGGGAGTAAACCCATGACGAACCTTAATAAGCCATCCCGCAGAACGGTAATTACTGGTATAACCGCCTTGATGGGTGGGCTTGCTTTATCAGATACGGCCTTGGCCGCGCTTGATACTGCTTACTCAAATGGCGACCATTTAAACCGCAGTTTTGACCGCGACCAAATGAAAACGATTGCTGTTTTTATGGATGCAATCTTACCTGAGACTGAAACACCATCTGCCACGGGTGTTGGGGCCGATAAATTTTTTGTGCATGCGTATCAGATTATTTTTTCGGCAAAGCAACGTAAAATTATCATGGAATTTCTCGACCATATGAAAAATGATCATACTGAATTTTTAAGTGCCTCCCATTCTGATCAGATAAAATTGGTGAAACATGTTGATGACAATATGCTTAACTCAGGAAACACATATCAAGCTTACCGCCTGCTAAAAGAATTCACACTGATAGGATTCTATCGATCAGAGGTCGGTGCCACTGAGGAACTAGACTATGACCCAGTGCCTGGGCCATTTCATGAGGTTCCCTTAAAACCAAGCTCTAAGGCAACCGCTTCGGTTATTTTTACCTAGTGCCGACACATTACATTAATTTGAGAATGACGAATAAAGAAATGAGCAAAACCAATGAAATATGAATTTGATGTGATTGTTGTCGGATCAGGCATGTCAGGGGGATGGGCCGCGAAGGAGTTTTGCGAAAAAGGGTTTAAAACGCTGGTCCTAGACCGTGGACATGCGCAAGAGCACGGCGATTATAAATTTGAAAGCCGCGATCCTTGGGACTTGCCGAACGCAGGTAAAATCAATGACGATGTCAAACAGCAGCATTACGCCACTGTTAGCAAGTGCTATGCCTTTCAAGAACAAACGCAGGATTTTTTCATCAAGGATAGCGACTATCCTTATGAAACACCTGAATGTAAAACTTTCGATTGGATACGCCCAGCCAGTGTAGGCGGAAAATCATTGATGTGGGCACGGCAAAGTTACCGCTTTAGTCCGATGGACTTTGAGGCTAATAAAAAAGACGGTTTTGGGACCGATTGGCCTGTTCGCTATGATGACCTAGCCCCTTGGTATGATTATGTAGAAAAATTTGCAGGTATCAGCGGGTCCAAAGAAAATTTACCGCAGCTACCTGATAGCATTTTCCAAAAACCTCATGTGATGACAGCACCAGAGAAAAACTTAAAAACCCGTGTTGAAGAAACCTACAAAGGCCGTAAGGTGATCATGGGACGTGTCGCCCAGTTGACAGAACCAACCGAAGAGCAAATGGAGCTTGGCCGCGGTCAATGTCAATCCCGCAACGAATGTCACAGGGGATGTTCATGGGGTGGGTATTTTTCAAGCTTAGCAGCCACCCTACCAGCCGCAGAGCGCACGGGAAACATGACCCTAAAGGCCGATGCTGTCGTACATAGTATTATTCATGATGAAGCAACTGGCAAAGCTTTAGGCGTGCGGGTCATTGATGCAAAGACGGGGGAAAAAACCACCATCACAGCTAGGGTTATATTCATGTGTGCTTCTACACTTTCTACAACACAGATTTTACTGAATAGCCAAACCGAAAAATATCCTACTGGTATTGGCAACAGCAGCGGTGTGTTGGGCCATTATCTAATGGACCATGTTAACGGCGGTGGGGCGCGTGGACGTATTGAAGGGTATGATAACGTTTACTTCAAAGGCCGCCGTCCGACAGGCTTATATATCCCGCGCTTCCGTAATATAACTGAACCCACTGATAAATTCTTGCGGGGTTATGGCTTTCAAGGCGGTGCAGGCCGTGGAGGCTGGCAGTATGCCCATCACCGTAAAGGTATTGGGGTGGACTATAAGAATAGCATCCAAAAACCAAGCAGTTGGGGGATCAGTTTTTATGGCTTTGGTGAAATGTTACCGCGTTATGAAAATGCTGTCCGCTTATCAAAAACATCCGTCGACAAGCACGGCATTCCTGCATTACATATTGATTGCGCTTACAGCGATAATGAACTGAAAATGCGTGAAGATATGGCCGATACAGCAACTGAAATCCTAAAGGCGGCGGGTGTGAAAGATGTAGAACGCCAAGTCAATCATGATGCCAAGCCAGGGATTGTCATTCATGAAGTCGGCACAGCCCGTATGGGGCGCGATCCAGCAACAAGTTATCTGAACGGTTATAATCAATCCCATGAAGTAGATAACTTATTTATCACTGATGGGGCGGCCTTTGCTTCTATTGCTTGCCAAAATCCATCACTGACTTTCATGGCCTTTACCGCACGTGCCGCTGACTATGCCAGTGAACACTTAAAAGCAGGAGTTTTATAATGATTGATCGCCGTACATTGCTAAAGCAGTTAGGTGTGACCGCATCACTCAGTGCCAGCGCTGGACTTCTCACTGGACCGTTATTTGCCCATAATCATACAACAGGGGACACAATGAAAGCAGTCGCGACTGACCAAATTCAAAATATTGGACTTCAGCTTTATACTGTGCGCGGCCTGATGGCAAATAATGCTGCCGCCACCTTAGATCAACTTGCCGCCCTTGGATATGAGGAGGTTGAGGACGCAGGCTTTGCCACAAGTGACCCGATGGCTTTTAAGGCAATGCTGGACAATGCAGGTTTAAAGGCCCCGTCAGGGCATACGCTGTTGCAGCCCATAATTGACACGCCTGATACTTTAATTGAAACAGCCCACACCATCGGTCAAAAATATATCGTCCTAGCCTGGTTAACGCCAGAGGAGCGCAGCACACTTGATCATTACCACCGCCATATTGATGTTATGAATGCTTTCGCTGAAAAATGTCACAGTGCTGGCTTGCAACTTGCTTACCATAATCATGATTTTGAATTCTTTATTCTGGATGGTCAGCGCCCCATTGACGTGATCCTTTCGCGCACCGATGCGGACCGGGTTAAATTGGAACTTGATTTTTACTGGACCAGCAAAGCAGGCATTGATACAGCGGCCCTGCTTCACACGAACAAAAACCGTGTGCCGCTATGCCATGTTAAGGATATGGATGAGAAGGGCAATATGGTATCAGTGGGCAAAGGTGTGATCGATTTTGCAAGTTTGTTTGCAGCAGGTCGTAGCGCGGGGTTAACCCACTATTTTGTTGAACACGACAACCCTTTGGACCCCCTTGAATCTGTTCGTTACGGTATTGAAACTGTCAAAAACATTCATTATTAATCCTTGATATTTACTGGCGTCACAGCTTTGGCGCTTTACAATATTGTTGGATATAATCGTGATGCCGCGGCAAGCTTTCAACTGTTTTAGTTACATTATCGCGGATGTGATCCAAGAAACGCATGAGCTCGTCATCGCCTAACATATCAACGGTTGGATGATAATGGCAAGGCATAATCCCTTGGCCCAGCATCACTTGCGTCCATGAATTTTCGGCGAATAATTCATCACTATGCCTAAAGACACGTCCCGTTTCACGGAACAAATCAATGCGGTGTTGCAAGCTGTCTGGGATATTCATATCCTTGCAGTGTCGCCAAAAAGGTGTGTCTGTGCGGTCTGTCACATGATAATGCAGCACAATAAAATCACGGATACCGTCCATTTCAAATTCGCACTGTCGGTTAAATTCCTTAACATCACTTTCTGCGATATGGCTGCTTGGAAACATCTGACACAGCCGCAGCACACTGCGCTGAATCAAATGAATACTGGTCGATTCTAGCGGTTCGATGAACCCACT
>JABABO010000003.1 GCA_014238195.1 Kordiimonadaceae bacterium
ATGCTATGAAACCCAGCAAACTGGTAGGCGTGCCCATCGAAGTACGTTTGCATTTACATCCAAATATTACACCCATGCAAACATCTGATAACAAAATCATTCTTGATGCAAAAAGCGGGGATACATGGGTTTTTGAATGCGTATTGAAAACAGTTTTGGAAGACAGTCTTTACATCCCAAAGCCAATCAATATTTTGCCAACAAAAGCCATAATGATACAGCTTGAAAATATTATCAATGGGTCATTTATCACAGAGTGGACCCTGACCAAAATTACACCAAGTCCTGAAAACTGATCCCACTAACATGACGAAATGAGAAAACCACTATGACCGACATCATTAAAATCAAACGAGCGCTTTTGTCTGTGTCTGATAAAAGCGGCCTTATTGAATTGGGTCAAGCGTTAACCAATATTGGGACTGAAATTCTATCAACTGGCGGGTCTGCGCAAACTTTGCGGGGCGCGGGCATTCCTGTGATAGACGTTGCAGACCATACAGGTTTTCCTGAAATGATGGATGGTCGTGTCAAAACCCTGCACCCTAAAATTCATGGTGGTTTTTTAGCACTGCGCGATAATCCCGATCATATGACTGCCTTGCGGGACCATGATATTGGGGAGATTGATCTGGTGGTGATTAACCTTTACCCGTTTGAAGCAACAGTAAAAAGCGGTGCGGATTTTGATACTTGTATTGAAAATATTGATATTGGTGGTCCTGCAATGGTGCGGTCTGCGGCGAAAAATCATGGATTTGTAACGATAATTACTGACCCTTCTGATTATTCAGTCATCATTGATGAAATAAAATCAAAGGGTGGCACAAGCCATAGCACACGCAAAAAAATGGCGGCCATTGCATATGCCCGCACCGCGGCTTATGACACAGCAATTAGCCAGTGGTATGCAGTTCAAAATGGTGATACATTTCCAGAACGCATGACAGTATCTGGTATCAAAGTGCAAGAGTGCCGCTACGGGGAGAACCCGCATCAAGACGCCGCTTTTTATAAAAATGCTGAGCTAAGATTAGGCATAGCAACAGCGACGCAGCATCAAGGTAAAGAGCTCTCCTATAATAACTTAAATGACACAGATGCTGCCTTTGAACTGGTGAGCGAATTAGATACAACCATTCCAGCTGTTGCGATTATCAAACACGCTAACCCGTGCGGCGTCGCCATGGGTGCTGATGCGAAAACTGCTTATAAGCAAGCCTTAAAATGCGATCCTGTTTCAGCGTTTGGCGGTATTGTTGCCCTAAACTGTACCCTAGACGCAGCAACAGCCGCTGAAATTGTTAAAGTGTTTACCGAAGTGATCATTGCCCCTAATGTCACTGCCGAAGCAAAAGCCATAATCGCAGAAAAGAAAAATCTGCGCTTGCTAACGACTGGTGGGACGGCGAACCCCAGCCTAGGGGCTAAAATGATTAAATCGGTCGCAGGGGGCTTTTTGGTGCAAAACCGTGATACTGGGCGCGTTTCGCTGGATGATCTAAAAGTCGTAACCAAACGTCAACCAAGCACACGAGAACTAAAAGATTTGCTGTTTGCATTCCACGTTGGCAAGCATGTGAAATCAAACGCTATTGTTTACGTGCGTGATGGTATGACTGTGGGCATTGGGGCAGGCCAAATGAACCGCCGTGATAGTTCCCGTATTGCTGCGATTCGTGCGGCTGAGGCGGCTGAATTAGCGGGTGAAAGCAAAAGTTTTGCTGCTGGCAGTGTTGTTGCGAGTGATGCCTTCTTCCCCTTCGCTGATGGCCTGATGGCAGCCGCAGAGGCAGGGGCAACCGCCATCATCCAACCAGGTGGAAGTATGCGGGACCAAGACGTGATTGATGCCGCCGATGCAGCGGGGCTTGCAATGGTATTCACGGGCATGCGGCACTTTAGGCATTAGATTTATAGCCAAACAAGGTGATCAAAATTCACCGTATAGCGAGACCAATAAATAATGAGACCATTATTTATTGATAAGTCGAACCGATACAAAGACTTATAGCCAAATAAGGTGATCAAAATTCACCGCAAGTGGCTATATCGGTTAAGTCCCCATCATCCAAAAGTAATATTCATCGTGCTTAAATCACTGAGGCTTAGGCCGCTCAGTAAGATAGTTGAATTATCGCTTAGGGTTATCAGCAAGCCATTCGCTGTGTCTTCGGCTGCCGCCGTCAGCGTACCTAGGTCAGTGAAACTGGTTTCTGATAAATCAAGAACATCTTCATCAAGCTCAAAGTCCGTGATTTGATCATCGCCGCTATTTAAGCTAAAGAAAAACGTGTCTTCGCCGCTGCCGCCGGAAAGCGTGTCATTACCGAAACCGCCGTAGATGGTATCATCGCCTGCGCCGCCTAGAACCGTGTCATTGCCCGCGCCACCGTAAATGAGATCATCGCCGTTCCCGCCTGTTACGCTATCATCATCATCCCCGCCGCCCAGCGTGTCATTGCCGCCGGAGCCAATCACCGTGTCATTGCCTGTGCCTGCCCAAACGACATTACCGTCATCATCAGCTGCAGGGTCGTCTTCTGTTGCGGCGTAGATAACATCATTACCAGACCCACCGAACAGATAATCAACGCCGTCGCCACCTTCAATCGTGTCATCGCCGTTTCCGCCGCCGATTGTATCATTACCGTTACCACCATGAACGTCATCATCGCCGTTGCCCGCAGGAACAACATCATCATCACGGCCAAGGGCAAGGGTATCATCATTGTCTGTTGGTGTTGTTTGCGCTGCTGGTAAATCAGCGGTTGGTTGCACCGCATCGTCAAGGGGTGGGGCAGGGGTTGGGGTCGGTGTGCGTCTCACAACTGGCTCATCCGCCCCATTGATCGTGATGACTATGTCCGTATCGGTGCCATCGGGCGACTCGATGGTGATTGAGTCGGTCAAAGTGTCGCCGTCGCCAAGGCCCTGAATATCGTTGTTGCTGTTGTTCAAGCTGTAAGTCCAAACCCCCGCCGAGGTTATCTCTAAACTACCGTAGGTGCCTGGAATTGTGTCTTCGTTAAACACATCATCGCCGTCATCATCGTCCGTAATCGTCAGCGTGCCTGTGGCAGTTATGTTGGTGTCTTCGGTGACTGTGCCTGTCGTAGTGCCAGTAATCGTCGCTGGATCATTTGCGCCATTAATCGTGATGGTGATGTCTTTTGTTGTTGTGTCATTCGCCGGCAAGGTTATTGTATCCGCCGCGTTCGCACCAGCCTTAAGGAATTGTACACTTGCGTCTGTAAGTTCGTAAATCCAAGTCCCGCTTGTCAGGGTGAGCGTACCATAAGTGCCTGGGGTCGTCGTATCCACAAAAGCAGGATCATCCCCTCTATCAGGATCGCTGATAGTGATTGTGCCAGTAGCGGTGCCGTCTGTATCACTATCTTCAACGACTGTCCCTGTGAGTGTGCCTTCGACTTTGGCATCATCCTCAGCCCCATTGATCGTGATGATTATGTCCGTACTATCGGTGCCATCGGGCGACTTGATGTTGATTGTATCGGTCAAGGTGTCCGAATCAATACGGCTATTCACAGTGTCGTTGTCGTTATTTAAGCTGTAGGTCCAATCGCCATTTGCTAGGATATCCAAGCTGCCATAAGCACCTAGATAGGTCGCTTCGGCAAAGATATCTTCACCGCTATCTATATCGGTAAGGGATAGGTTACCTGATACGGTGTTTTGATCCGCGTCTTCGGTGACCTCCCCTATCGTGGTACCAGTGATGGTTGCTGCATCATTGACACCAGTGACCGTGATGGTGATGTCTTGCGGCGTATTATCAAAAGAATAGATCGTTATAATATCATCGACTTCGATATCTTGGGGAATAGTTTGTGTTGCAGCGTCATTGTCGTTATTTAAGGTGTAGGTCCAGATACCATCCACGTCAATATCCAAGCTGCCGTAGGTGCCTGTATGGGTATCTGGGATAAACTCGGCTTCGTTCAGGTCCGTGTCAGTAATGGTTAGCGTACCTGATGCGGTGTTGTTTGATGTGTCGTCTTCGGTGAGGGCACCTGTGATGGTGCCGCCGATAATGGCACGAAATTCATCAATGCCCTTCACGGTGATGGTGATAAGCTGGTCACTATTGTTAATTGCATCTTCGGCACGGATAGTGAAAGTGTCTCCAAGGGTATCACCATCTACCATAGTTTGAACATCTAAGTTACCTGTATTTAAAGTATACGTCCAATCACCATTGGTTTCGACATCAATAGTACCATAAGCTGCATCAAAGGCTGACCATGCAAAATCAGTGGCTGTTTTGCCCTCTGGGTCAAGCAGAACAAATGAGCCACTTGTGGTAAGAAATGTATCCTCGGTCACCGCACCTTCGGTAATGCCTGTGATTGTATGAGGTTCGTTTTGAATTGCAGCCCCGCCGTAGATTAGATAGCTTTCCCCTTTATTACCATTTGCCTTTGGGGCACCGATGATCAAGTCATCATAACCATCTTCGTTGACATCACCCGCACCCGCGACGGACAAGGCAAACCAATCCGATGAAGCAACGTCACTACTTAATTTAAAGCCGTTGCTGCCATCTAGGCCTGACAGTTCAATTGAAGCGATAGTGTCTTCATTGAAGCCAAACACCAGATAAGCCTCACCAGCATAACCATCTGCAACATAAGCCCCAATGATAATATCATCGTAGCCATCGCCGTTAACATCACCTACCCCCGCGACAGACGCGCCACTGTAATCCTCAGCATCAACCCCATTCAGGACAAAGCCATTACTTCCATCAAGACTAGATAAGTCTATGGCTGATCCCGCGCTGTTTGCGTTTGAGCCAAAAGCCACATAGGTTTTACCAGCCTTGCTATTGCCATTTGGGCTAGCGCTAGGTGCGCCAATGACAAGATCATCGTAGCCATCACCGTTAATATCCCCAGCATTTGCGACGGAAAAGCCAAATCTTTCGGAAGCAGGACTCTTAAGGGTAAAGCCATTAATTCCATTGAGATCAGATGAATCTAGACTTGGCTCAAAACTGCCGCCTTGGCCAAATATCACATAGGTTTCACCGGTATTAGCAGGGCTATCTCCACCTGAGGCATCGGACCCAATGATCAGGTCGTCGTAACCATCACCGTTGATGTCGCCAGCGTTAGAAGCAGAAATACCAGTGAAATCCTTTGCCTCAAATCCATGAAAAACAAAACCATTGCTACCATCTAAACTGGAGAGCTCGATTGCGGTAGCGGTGTTACCACTGAAACCAAAGACCACATAAGCTTCGCCAGCATTAGAGTAATTATCAATTAAGCTCTCTGCGTAATAGGCCCCAATGATCAGGTCGTCATAACCATCGCCGTTGATATCACCAGCGCTGGAAACAGAAATGCCGCTATAGTCTTCATGGTCAATACCGTTCAATTTAAAGCCATCATTGCTACCAAGGCTGGAAAGGTTTAATATGGCATCAAAGTCAGTACCCTGAGGCCGGCCAAACACAACATAGGTTTCACCCACATTACTATTACCATTAAGATCTGCGCGAGGAACCCCGATGATAATATCATCAATACCATCCCCGTTAAAATCCCCAGCACTTGAGACTGAACTACCCGTGCGATCTTTTTCATCAACGCCTTGAATGACAAAACCATTGTTACCGTCTAAGGTATTTAAATCTATTGACGACGCTATGCCGCCGCTGTTACCAAAAACTATATAACTTTTACCCTCTGCTTTATTATCAGGGGTGTTTTTTGCCCCCCAAGCCCCAATAATCACGTCATCTATGCCATCGTCGTTGATATCACCAGCACTGGAAACGGACCAACCTTTATTCTCACTACCATACCCAGCACCCGTTAATATAGCGCCTTGTGTGATGTCTAGCGTGGCTAGGTTATAAAAGGCTTCATAACCTGTGACTGGGGTAACCTCGATGATATCAGTGACAGTGATTTCCAAATCAAAGGTGGCTGTATCATATAAGCCACCATCTTCTGTTACTGTGAAGGTTAGCTCATAAACATTATTGCGGTCAGTATCAGAATTGGATTCGTAATCTGGCGCAGTGATAAAGTTCAGTTCGCCAGTGGCGCTGTTAATTTCGAACGCGTTATAGTCAGCGCCGCCAGTGGCTGCATCTGTACCGATGCTGTATATCAGGTTTTCGTCGAAATTACCGTCGTCCAACTGCACTTGGAGGTTAAAGAAAACGCTTGTTGTATCTTCTTCAACGGATATAGCGGGTTTATTATGAAATGTTATTGTCATGCTTTTATCAAATATCTCTAACATTTAAAGGGAACTGAGAAATCACACTTTTTGAAAGAAAGAAAAATTTCTATTCAACTAACTATTTAACTAAAAATTATGACAAAGGCAACTGTTCAATTCATCATGCTGGGAAAACATAGAAATTTTTTAATTTAAAGTAATAGTAAATTTACATTAAGTTGATTAACTCATTGAATAAGCAAGAATATTTTATTATAATATACTTAATATTATTGAGTAAACTTATATAGTGTATAAGATATCTTAAGATGTATTAACGTTTCCATAGATTTATGTTTGCTAAAGTCTTGCCACTCAGCGTATCTGTCCTATATTCTAAGCTTTCCTAGTTTTGATTGGCTGTTTTAAGGAAAACCATGACCTTATTGATTTCATATTTGATGCTGGCGCTGCTGGTGTCTTGTTTTTGTTCGGTGGCGGAAGCCGTGCTGCTATCCGTTCGGCCCACATATGTTGAAGCCTTAAAGCAAAAGGGCAGCCGCAGTGCACCCGTACTGGAACACTTGCTGGGCAACCTTGACCGCCCTTTGGCGGCAATCTTAACTGCTAACACTATTGCCCACACCATAGGTGCAGCAGGCGTGGGGGCGCAGGCATCAATCGTATTTGGTAATGAATATTTAGGTATCACATCTGCCATCCTTACGCTGTTAATTTTGATTGTGTCGGAAATTATCCCCAAAACACTGGGCGCGGCCTATTGGCAGCAACTGGCACCAGTATTTGCCCAGTTAATTCATTGGTTGACAAAATTATTAGCCCCTTTTGTATGGGTGTCGTCATTGATTACCAACATGATTGCAGGTGAAGGTCTACACGGGTCGCGTTTTAGCCGCGATGAGATGTCAGCAATGGCTGAAATTGGCGCTAAGGAAGGCATGCTTGAAAAAAAGGAGCTGAAAATTGTGCAAAATTTGCTCCAGCTGCGCCAGCTTTCTGTACGTGTGATTATGACACCACGGCCAGTGGTGTTTTCAATACCAGCCAGTACTACGGTGGAAAATTATTGCACAAAATATTCAGAACAACCTTTTTCGCGTGTTCCAATCTATAAGGGTGGCACAGACGATACCACAGGGTATATCTTAAAAACGGATCTATTAATGGCGCAGGCATTAGGCGAATTTTCTCGCCCTGTTTCGGATTATGAACGTGCGTTTCTAGTGATTCCAGATACGTTATCAGCGTCTGGTGCTTATGATAAATTAACCCTTGCGAACAGCCACATTGCACTTGTTGTTGATGAATATGGGACGTTGCAGGGCCTTGTGACGCTGGAGGATATTATCGAAACCCTGATAGGGTTAGAGATCACAGACGAACTTGACACAGTGGAAGATATGCAAGCGCTTGCCCACCAACGTTGGCGTGGTCGTATGGAAGCCATCGGCATAGACCCAGACACGATTAAGCGCCAAAGGTGATTCGAAAGCTAAAACATAACCAGATAGAATGATGAAGGATAAAGCTGCCTCTCTTGATTTCACCCATCAAAAGGCGTATAGGCGGTCCTGATAAAATTTATCCTTTAAACGAGCGAAAACAATGTCGAATTTCCTTGTCGTTGCCCTTTATAAATTTGTGGAACTGCCACATTATAAGGACCTGCAAAACCCACTTTTAGTTGTCTGCATAGAACACAACATTAAAGGTACAATATTACTGGCAAGCGAGGGTATTAATGGCACCATTGCTGGCCCCGAAAAAAATGTGCGGCATTTGCTAGCGTATTTGCGCACGCATGATGCTTTCAGCATACTAGACCATAAAGAAAGTTGGGCCGCGAAGATGCCCTTCATGCGTATGAAAGTTCGCTTAAAGAAAGAGATCGTCACTATGGGCGTGCCAGGCACTGACCCCAATAAAATTGTTGGCACTTACGTAAAGCCAGAAGATTGGAATGAATTCATCAAAGACCCTGATGTGGTCTTAGTGGATACCCGCAATGATTATGAAGTTGAAATCGGCACTTTTAAAGGTGCAGTGGACCCTAGAACCACTAATTTCCGAGATTTTCCAAATTGGGTTAAAAATAATGATACTGTCCTAA
This sequence comes from Kordiimonadaceae bacterium, assembly GCA_014238195.1. GTDB lineage: Bacteria > Pseudomonadota > Alphaproteobacteria > Sphingomonadales > Kordiimonadaceae > JABABO01. Next base: position 8,330 of record JABABO010000003.1, read on the forward strand.
ATAAGCCAAAAATTGCTATGTTCTGTACAGGGGGAATTCGCTGTGAAAAATCAACAGCCTATATGAAAGAACAAGGCTACACCGATGTGTACCATCTACAGGGTGGCATTTTAAAATATTTAGAAGAAATTCCACAAGAACGGAGCCTATGGGAAGGGGAATGTTTTGTATTTGATAGTCGGGTATCTGTGACACATGGATTGGAGGAGGGCTCTTTTGATCAATGCTATGGCTGTCGCTGGCCGATCACTGAAGACGATAAAAAGTCCGCCCATTACATCAAAGGTGTTTGCTGTCCGCGCTGCCACAATAATATTGCGCAAGAGAAAAAACAACGCTCAAAGGAACGCCAACAGCAGATTGATCTTGCAAAGGCGCGCGGCACAGATCATATCGCTGCTGATTTGAATACAATACGCGCCATAAAGCAAGGTCAGAAAAAAGTTGCTAAAGTTTAATCGTTATAATCTTATCTGGGGGTGTTCGCCCCTTAAATTGTCGGCTATTCTTGCTGTGCTCAATTAGCTTGCTGCTGAGTTTATATCCGTATAGCGTACGGGCTGAGTTGTATAGCGAGACCAATAAATAATGAGATCATTATTTATTGATAAGTCGAACCGACATAAA
>JABABO010000082.1 GCA_014238195.1 Kordiimonadaceae bacterium
ATATTTTCACAAATTTTTGTAAAACTTCCTTCATATCGCGTCATTGACCTTTATTCGATTGTGTGAAACCTATAAACATTAAAACATGCTGTCATTCAACAGTCATCAAAATTAGTAGGGATTTATGGCAGAAATCTGCTCAAAAGCCAAAAAATTAAAAGCAGGACTTTATGTTGTTGCGACACCTATTGGTAACCTAGGTGACTGCACAGTGCGCATGACTGAAACCCTTGCCAGTGCTGATCTTATTGCCTGCGAAGATACCCGTGTTACAGCAAAATTATTAACGCATCTAGCTGTCAGTACCCCAACAATGGCCTATCATGAACACTCAGGCCCCCATGTACGGTCAAAACTTATCACAAAAATACAAGACGGCGCGGCCATTGCACTGGTTAGCGATGCAGGCACTCCTTTGATTTCTGACCCTGGCTATAAATTGGTTGAAGACGTCTATAATCTAAATATTCCAGTGTTCGCAATTCCTGGGCCCAGTGCTGTGACCACCGCCCTGTCAATCGCAGGTTTGCCAACAGATCGTTTTATATTTTTGGGTTTTGCGCCAAATAAATCTAGCGCGCGCACAAAGTGGTTTACAAATGAGGCAAAAACCAATGCGACCCTTGCTTATTACGAAAGTACCCGCCGCTTACCTGACAGTCTAGCTGATGCTGCGGCTGTATTTAATGGTAGACAAGTTGCCGTTTGCCGCGAGCTTACTAAAAAATTTGAGGATGTCATACGCGGCGAAATTTCAGACCTTGCCAAGCATTACAGTGAAATAGGCGCACCAAAAGGGGAATGCGTGGTGATCATCGGCCCGCCAGCCAAGCAAGGCAACAACCAAGCGGCGGCGCTTGAATCTGATGAACTGTTAAAACATGCATTAAAATATTTACGTGTTAAGGATGCCGCAAAGCTTGTTCATGAAATAACGGGCGTACCAAAAAATGCCCTTTATAAAGCAGCGCTTGCGATTACTGATCATGACAAAGACCAAAATGAATAAGTATATTTTAGCCGAAAAACGAGGGAGGCGTGCGGAAAACTTAGCGCGTTTCTATCTTATGCTGAAGGGGTTCCGTATCCTAAACACGCGCTATAAAACTAAGGTTGGCGAAATTGATATCATAGCAAAACGCTTTAAAACCGTACATTTTATCGAGGTTAAAGCCCGCAACAGCATTGATGCTTGCAAGCACAGTGTCAGCGAAAAAAGTAAAGAACGCATCAAACGTGCCGCAAGCTTATGGCTGCAAACAGCGATCAAAAAACAGCATTTAAGTCAGAACTATTCACTAAAGTTTGACCTGATCGCCATTGTACCAAGGCGTTTCCCTGCCCATATTATGGATGCGTGGCGCTGACCAATAAATTTAATACAAAAGCAGGATAAAAAGCATGAGCCAAAAATCCGAGAAAACATTCAATGTGGCTTTTCAAATGGACCCAATGGAAAGCGTCAACATTGACGGCGACAGTTCATTTGTTCTGCAACTTGAAGCCCAAAAACGTGGATATAGCTTGTTTCATTATGGTCCAGATGACTTGACCTACTCACAGGGTCAAGTCGTAGCAACCATGCGTCCCCTTACAGTGAAGCGGGAGCATGGCAATCATTTTACATACGGTGATCCACGCCGCGTTAACTTGGAAACGGATATTGATGTTGTTTTAATGCGCCAAGACCCGCCCTTTGATATGTCTTATATCACTGCTACACATCTTCTTGATATGGTCCATCCAAAAACGTTGGTTGTGAATGACCCTACCCATGTCAGAAACGCCCCAGAAAAGCTGTTTGTTATGCAGTTTAGCGATTTGATGCCCCCCACAATGATTACACGGTCAGAATCGGAAGCGCGGGCTTTTTGGGATCAGCATGGTGAAATTGTTGTAAAACCCCTATATGGCATGGGGGGTACGGGTGTTTTCCACTTAAAACAAGGCGATAGTAATTTATCATCGCTGCTGGAGTTATTCTTTGAAAGCTCCCGCGAGCCGGTAATGGTGCAAAAGTTTTTACCCGATGTCGCAGGTGGTGACAAACGCATCATCCTAGTGGATGGCAAAGCCGTTGGCGCGATTAACCGGGTCCCCGCTGCTGGTGAAATCCGTTCAAATCTTGTCGCTGGTGGCCGCGCAGAACCATCAGGCCTAACCGCGCGGGAGCAAGAAATCTGCGACCGCATTGGACCGAGTTTAAAAGACCGTGGATTAACGTTTGTTGGCATTGATGTCATTGGTGGCTGGCTTACGGAAATTAATGTGACCTCCCCCACGGGCCTGCAAGCCATCAATAGATTCGATACTATAACATTAGAAGCTGTGATCTGGGATGCTATCGAACAGAAGTTAAATGACTAGGGTATTTCAAAACCAAAAAAACCGCCATAAGGCGGCTTCACTGTGATGGAGCGGGCGATGAGATTCGAACTCACGACCCTAACCTTGGCAAGGTTATGCTCTACCCCTGAGCTACGCCCGCATTTTCCATCAATAGGGTAACAGCATTGTAGCTGCGAGGCGGCATAATAATCAGACACGGCTTTGATGCAATAGTTATTTTTAAATTCTTCAAGTTTTATCATAAACCTTTGATTATATTATACTATTATTATATCCAATATCCATGCATTGCCTATTCAGGCTTATGAAGGTCTGTGCTGGCAACAGAATCTTATAGGAATAAAATCACACACGCATATAGTTATTCCCCATTGATAGTGGACTTCAAGGCCCGTTAAAGCGTAAGAAAGGGAAACACTTTAATTGTGCAGAAATGGAATATAGAATGCGACCGATCAATGCCCCCGTGGACCAGCCTCACACAGTCCAACATGACATGCAAGCAACACAGGATACGCCCATCATATCGGATACGAATATGCAAGGATTTGCAGCCGACGTGATGAATGCGTCCATGCAGCAACCAGTTATTGTTGATTTTTGGGCCCCGTGGTGCGAGCCGTGCAAGCAGCTTATGCCGGCGCTTGAGGCCGCGGTGACAAAAGCGGCTGGGGCTGTTAAGCTTGTGAAGGTCAATGCGGATGAAAACCAAGCCATCTGTGCGCAGCTGCAAGTCCAAAGCTTGCCGACCGTTCTAGCGTTTTGGCAGGGCCAGCCGATTGATGGCTTTCAAGGGGCCTTGCCGCCCAGCCAAATCAAGGATTTTATTGACCGCCTGATCACACAGTCAGGCGCAGCGCCTGCTGACAACCCTTTGGAGGACGCCCTTAACCAAGCTCAGGAGCTTATGCAGACGGGGGAGTCAGCAGGCGCTGCGGGCCTTTACCAACAAGTGTTAGCCGCTGACCCGCAAAATATTTCAGCTCTTTTAGGACTAGCAGAAGCAGCCCTTAAGCTGGAACAACCAGAAACCGCTCAATCCATTATGAGCACCCTGACGGACGACATGCTTGATGGGCTAAGCGATAAAACGTTACTCGCAGCACTCGGCCGCGTTAAATCCGCGTTGGAACTTATCGATCAAGCAGACGGTATCGGTGACACACAGACCCTTGAAGCGGCCCTTGCTGCTGATCCAACCAACCATCAGGCGCGCTTTGATTTGGCCCTTGCCGCCCACGCCAAAGGGGACGCGGGCACCGCCGCAGAATATTTGCTAGGCATTATCATGCGCGACCGCAAATGGCAGGATGACGGCGCGCGCAAGCAGCTTGTTAAATTGTTTGAAGCGGCTGGGCCAAGTGATCCCTTCACATTAAAATATCGTCGACGTTTATCGTCTGTTTTATTTTCATGATGATTGAGCACACCCTTGAGCGCATCCGATCATATAGCGAGACCAATAAATAATGAGATCATTATTTATTGATAAGTCGAACCGACATAAAAGCGAGACCAATAAATAATGAGATCATTATTTATTGATAAGTCGAACCGACATAAAAGCGAGACCAATGAATAATGAGATCATTATTTATTGATAAGTCGAACCGATACAAATACTTATAGCCAAATGAGGTGATCAAAATTCACTGCATTTGGCTATAGTGGTGATTTTGCGGTGGATGATAATAACCCGCGCCTGAATTAGAGCATATCAGGTTTTAAAGTAATCATAACCTGAATTTCTGAAATAATTTCTACATTCCTGTACAGGCCCAAACCACTAATGGATGCTGAATCAATTCAGAACTGAAACGCTCTAAAAACTGCCACAATATACGCGATGGCCTGTAATTCCCTATTTGATTTTAAAATGGGTGCGCAGCGCAAGAAAAAACAAAAAGCTAAACACAATCGCTAGGATGTTATGCACTAGTGTTAAGAAAAACAAGATGCTACTGTCACCTTGAAACAATAGGTTGGCGGTGTCTGATGTCAGGCTTTTACCCAACCCAAAAATCGGTAAGCTGTTCAGCATGCTGAAGTGTATCAGGCTAGCCCCATAATCATAATGCCATATTTCAGCGACTGACCAATTTGACACAGAAAGATACAGGACTGTGAACACCGCCCATGTCACCAGTAACCACAGAAGCGGACGACCGATGCTTAAGCCGCACTCGCACGACAGTTCATAAGCGCTGATCATGACACTGGCTAAACGGTCTGGGGTATTTTGGCGGCGGGCCAACAGCTCGTGACGGAAAAAACGTTTTTCGCCCAAATGGTTATGCGCTTCAATCGCCATGCTGCGCAATGTGCGAATTTTATGCATGGCGTTATCAGGATACTGATTTGACGGTGCATCCAAGATATAAACATAGTCCAAATTCGGCAGCAAGGTAAAAGTGGTTTGTCTAAAGTCAGGGATGTAATCGCGATTAGGGTCAAATATACCTTTATCACCAAATTTCACATAATCTAAATTGATATTAAGGACAGATAAATCTTTATCGCCAAAATTCACACGGTCTAAATTGACAGAACTTTGAAATTCTACACCTGTGAAATTGCTGGAATCCGCAAACACGCTTTTTGAAAAATCAACCGAGTTCTTGAACGTTGCTCCCATGAAATCGGCAATTATACTGAAGTTTGCTTCAGTGAAGTTTGTCATACTATTGAATTTCGCGCAAAAGAAGCTTACCTTAGAAAGGGCTCTAAGAGAATTTACATTACCAGAATTGAATTTGGCCCATTTGAAATTTGCTAAGTCATAGAATATTGTTTTCATAAAGTTTGTGTTACCATTGAATGTTGCCGAATTGAAATTTACCCAATCACTGAATATCGCTCCATCGAATATTACTCGACCATTGAATTCCAGTCCCTCGAAACTAACAGATGCGGGAAAGAAAAAGCCTCTAAAATCACTGTAAGTTATGACTAAGGTATCCTCATCATTTGAATTTTCTGTTTTTATGTCTGCTGTAAAATCAATCATTGGTGGGGGAAAAAAAACACTGTCATCAGTGCAGTTTATAAACCGCATACCGTTACTGAATGGGTCGTATCCCCCCTCACCGATAGGCACCATATATTTATAGGTATGG
>JABABO010000027.1 GCA_014238195.1 Kordiimonadaceae bacterium
AAACTTTTAAAGCAAAAGATATCTTTAACTTAGAATATGTTGCCGACCCGCAAATCAGCCCCGATGGTCGCCAGATAGTCTATGTCCGCCGCAGCCATGATATTATGAGCGATAGTATGCGGTCCAATCTTTGGCTGGTCAATAGTGATGGCACAAATCATCGTCCCCTTGCTGTTGATACGAACAATCATTATAGCCCGCGTTGGTCGCCAAATGGGGACCGTATCGCTTTTATTTCGAACACCAGCGGGCGCTCACAAATTCATGTGCGATGGATGGATAGCTTTGAAACTGCACTCCTTACGAACTTGCAAAAAAGCCCATCCCACCTATCTTGGTCGCCAGATGGACACACGCTTGCCTTCACCATGTTGGTTCCCGCCAGAAATAAACCCTTAGACGTAACAATGCCAGTTAAGCCAAAAGGTGCACAATGGTCGCCGCCCGTTAAATATATTTCAAAAGCACGCTACCAGCGGGATGGCCAAGGAATTATTGATACGGCTTATACCCATGTGTTTACGGTGCCATCGCTGGGTGGAACTGCGCGTCAATTAACCAAGGGTGATTTTAATCACAGTGGCGCACTGAGTTGGTCTGATGACGCGTCGGAGATATACTTCAGCGCCAACCGCCATACCGACTGGGAATATGAAAGCCGCGAAAGTGATATTTTCGCAGTCAATGTTCAAAGCCTCGTGATGCGCCAAGTGACCGATACACCAGGGGCAGAATATAGCCCGCGCTTGTCCCCCGATGGCAAGCACCTTGCTTACATTCAAATGGATAACCAAAAGCTAGCTTACCGGCCAACCAATTTGATTGTTACTACGCTGGACGGTGCCGATAAACGCACCCTAGCCGCTGACTTAGACCGTGAAATATCGAATTTGCAATGGTCGTCTAATCGCACACTGTATTTTAGTTATGAGACCGAAGGCCTAACCAATGTGGCAGCGGCCAAACTATCAGGCAAGGTTACTGTTCGCGCGTCAGACCTAGGGGGGCAAGTGATGGGTCGACCATACACCAGCGGTGATTATAATGTTCACATCGGTGGAAGTGATGCCATGCTAGCAGTGACCAAAGGCACCCCAACAAGTCCCGCTGACTTATATGTCGTGTTAAACGGCGGGGAACAAAAAATCACGGACTTAAACAGCGATATTTTTGCTGGCAAAACCATGGGGGCCGTGCACGAACTGAAATACACATCCAGTTTTGACGGCGAAAACATTCAAGGCTGGTATGTGACACCGCCTGGGTTTGACCCGTCCAAAAAATACCCGATGATTTTGGAAATTCATGGTGGGCCTCATGCAAGTTATGGCCCAAACTTTTCCGCTGAAATTCAGCGCTATGCTAGCGAAGGGTATGTAGTGTTTTATGATAACCACCGTGGTAGTACGTCTTACGGGGAACGCTTTGCCTTGCTGTTACAAAATAAATATTCCAGTATTGAGGATTATGCTGATCATGATAGCGGGGTAAATGCGATGATATCTAAAGGGTTTATCGATCCTGAGCGGGTTTTTATCACGGGGGGATCGGCAGGGGGTATCGCCAGCGCTTATGCCATTGGTTTAACGGATCGCTACCGCGCTGCGGCTGTTGCAAAACCCGTGATCAATTGGCTTTCAAAAGTGCTGACGGCTGATAGTTATCTGTATCAGGTGCCAAACCAGTTTCCAGGCATGCCGTGGGACCATATGGAACATTACTGGCAGCGCAGCCCTTTATCGCTAGTAGGGAATGTCAAAACCCCAACATTATTAATCACTGGCGAGAATGACAGACGCACCCCCATTTCCGAAACCGAACAATTTTATCAAGCACTTAAATTAAGGCGCGTTGATACTGTGATGGTACGTGTGCCGGGAAGCCCCCATGGCATTGCAGGCAAACCATCACGCATGATTGCCAAAATTGAAAATATCCTTGCTTGGTTCAAACGCTATGACAAAAAAAATGGATAAATCACTTAATACCGTGACCCATTCTGGTGGGTGCCACTGCGGGGCGGTAGCCTTTACGGTAAAAGCCCCAGCAGATATTGTTGCGACAAATTGTAATTGCAGCATTTGCAAAGCCACTGGCCTGTTACATCTATTTGTCAGTAAGGATGAGTTTCAGCTCTTGCATGGGGGCGAGGCTCTGACAACATATAGCTTCAACACCCATACAGCAAAACATATGTTTTGCAGCACGTGCGGCGTGAAAAGTTTTTATGTGCCGCGAAGTCACCCTGATGGTATTTCAGTGAATGTTAATGCGCTTGATAAAAGCACAATACAAAGCATCACCATCACTGATTTTGATGGGCAAAACTGGGAAAATAATATCAATAAGCTGCGCAAACCTTAAAGCGGTACCCTATAGCGAGACCAATGAATGATAATCTTATCATTCATTGGTAAGTCGAACCGACACAAAGACTTATAGCCAAATAGGGGATCAATATTCACCGCAATTGGCTATAGATTAGGACTATAATGGATTTACCACTTATTGAACGGGCAAAGACTTTCCACAATCATACAGCCTTTTTGCAGCCGTTAGAGCAAAAGCGGACTTTATACAGCGACCTTCTTTCTCAGTCCGCCAGTATTGCGTTAGAACTTCTGGGCAAAAGCAATGATTTGCACGAAGAGCGGATCGCGTTTTTACTGCCTGCATCCCCTGAATACGCAGCCGTGCAATGGGGCATCTGGCGAGCAGGCGGTGTGGCTGTGCCGCTCAATGCCCATGCCACAGTGCCAGAACTTGAACACATCATAAAAACCGCAGGCGTATCGCGGGTGATTGGTGTAGCAAATGAATTACCAACACTTGGGGACCTGCCAATAAAAATGGGTTTAACCATTTTATCCCTGCCCAGCTTACTAAAAAACAATGCAGTTGAAACTAGATTACCAGATGTGGATACATCCCGCCGAGCGATGATATTATTCACAAGCGGCACAACGAATAAACCCAAGGGGGTGGTGTCAACCCACACCGAGCTCATATCGCAAATCACAGCACTCACACAGGCATGGCAATGGCGAGCGGGGGATAAAATTCCATTGTTCTTACCCATGCATCATTTGCATGGTATTTTAAATATCCTGCTTTGCGCCCTATGGTCTGGGGCGCTGATTGAACCTTATGCAAAATTTGACGTGGACCACGTCTGCCACGCTGTCGCTGAAAAACGCTATACCCTGTTTATGGCCGTTCCGACCCTGTATGTAAAACTGTTAAAATGGCTCCAGTCGCATGAAAATTTCAGCCATGTTGAGGCGGTGACTGCTGGGTTTCGGGCCATGCGGTTGATGGTATCAGGCTCCGCCGCGTTGCCAGCAAGCGTGCACAATATGTGGCAGGAACGCACGGGTCAAAAACTGTTGGAGCGCTACGGTATGACCGAAATTGGCATGGCTCTGTCAAATCCGTATGACGGGGATCGCAGGCCTGGCATGGTGGGAATGCCACTGAACAATATTGATGTCCGCTTAGTTGATGACAGGGGTCATATTATCCGCGGTGCTGGGACAAGCGGTGAAATATGGGTTAAAGGCACTGGTGTATTTACGGAGTATTTTGATAATCCCGCGGCCACAGAGGAGAGTTTTGAACGGGGTTGGTTTAAAACGGGTGATATTGGTGTGCTGGAGGATGGATACTACCGCATCATGGGACGGTCGTCTGTAGATATTATCAAATCTGGGGGGTATAAGCTTTCTGCGTTGGAGATTGAAGCTGTGCTGCTTGATCACCCCATGATCACCGCATGTGCTATTGTCGGTTTGCCCGATGATGAATGGGGTGAAATTGTTGCCGCCGTCATTGAAAGCTCAGGTACTGCAAGCCCTCCCCTGAAATTAGACACGCTGCAGACATGGGCCAAAGAACGGCTTTCGCCCTATAAAATACCCCGCAAATTGTTAGTTGTTAATGACTTACCCCGTAATGCGATGGGCAAAGTTACGAAACCAGCTGTAAAAGATTTGTTTCGCTTATAAGTAAAATGTGGGGATTCCGATATTGTTGGGTATTCATAGCATATTTATGATTGAGATTAACAATCAATAAGCCATCCCATATCAAGAGCTTTACAGTATAGCCAATTGCGGTGAATGTTGATCCCCTTATTTGGCTATAAGTCTTTGTGTCGGTTCGACTTATCAATAAATAATGATCTCATTATTCATTGGTCTCGCTATATCACTTTAGCCATTATGGGATAAGGGAGACATTACCTTTGTCCTTCTTGAATCGCATCACGCGCCCACCAAGAACCATTGGCATATAATCCGTAACCTTAGTTTGTGGGGTTTTCCAGTTCACGCCGTACAAATATTCGCATATAATAGCAGGATATTGTGGTACAATGACCTGAAATCCTTGATGGTTAATAGCTTTTAGCGGGAAGATAAGCGGCTTTGGGATTTTTAGAACTAAGTCCTCTTTATGAGGTTCACCATTAAAATTCCATCTCTCTAAAATGAAGTCATCATCACAGTCACCATCATAGAAATAAAAATCAACACACAGGGGAATATTATTTACGACACCACTCACCTTAATAAAAAATTCTGTGTTATTTGGAAAACCATCAAAACTCACATTGATACCCATTTCCAATAGAATCGTTCTGACAGTCTGATAATCATTTTTATTGACATAGAAATCAACGTCATCATCGCCCTCAATTGGGCCATTATCACGAACCATTCCAAGTAAACTACCAAAAAATAAAAAATGTTCACACCTTTCATGCAATGCTTCTGAAAAAATCTTGATTGCATGGTTTAAGTTTTCCACTGAAATTGAACTTTTCATCAATTAGAACTCCTATATTGTATGATTTGACGCGTAATCGAAGCATCATCCTCTTTCCACTTAGCAAAACCTGTGCCGCTCACTTGATAAACAACTTTAAAATTATTTTCAGCGGCTAAATTCACTACTTTATCTGCTGTGTGAAATGCTCTGAAATGAGCGCTAGTCACCTTCTTTCTCGTTGTATCGCCATCGTTTCGGAATTCTAGAAATAATCGATCTTTCATTTCCATTATCTTTGCCATATTCATAAAAAATGCATTCAATTCTATTTCGGATAGTGTATGTAAAAAAAATCTCGCATAAAAGGCTATAGCATCATCTCTATTTCGATCCAACTTTACAGGTTTATCTATTGCATCATGAAATAATACACTTAGGTTAGCATTATGTTTGGAACTTTCTTCAAGCAAACCCACAGCTGCATAGCTATTTTCGATGGCCAGAACATTCATGCTATGATGCGAGAAGAATACAGCGTCCCTGCCATTTCCTGCCGCTATGTCAACGACAGTTGAAATATCCATTTCGATCATTTCTGACAGACAAAAAGCTGCAAACTGGCTAGGAGCAAGACACCCCTTAGATTTTTTCTGTTGAGCGTAATAGTCATTCCAGTAGATAGTTTTATCAGGAGCCTCTGACTTTTTCATAAAAGTTTCCCGTTATTTTCCAGCGCGAATTGAAGCCCCTGCCAGCAACTGAGCATATTATTTTAATTCGAACAACTTAAACTTATTTCGTCACAGTATTTTAGCCAACCATTCGGATAATAATATCGGTGTAAATTCTTGTCAGGGTGTGAATATCGTTCACAGAAACATGTTCATCAACTTTATGCATCGTTGCACCAACAAGGCCAAATTCCACAACGGGGCACATGTTCTTGATAAAGCGTGCATCAGACGTACCGCCTGTGGTGGATAATTCTGGTCGTTGGCCTGTATGGGCTTCAACAGCATCTTGCACACTTGTCGATAACACGCCTTCACCGGTTAGGAAAGCTTCACCCGATAACCACCAATCAATATGATAATCCACACCTGCGCGGTTTAAGCGCTGGGTGAGTTCCGTTTGCAATGTCTCGCCTGTCCATTCGCTGCAAAAGCGGGCATTAAAACGTGCCCGTGCTGCCGCAGGTATCACATTATGGCTTTCGTTGCCCACATCAATATTAACAATCTCCAAGTTACTGGGCTGAAAGAAAGCATTTCCCCTGTCTAAGGGGTCTTTATTCAGCTCGGCCAGCAGTTTCACTATATCAGGGATGGGGTTTTTAGCACGATCTGGATAGGCGACATGGCCTTGAATACCATCAACACGCAGCATACCGTGCAAACTGCCGCGCCGTCCAATTTTCGCCATTTCACCCAAGCTATTTGGGTTTGTTGGCTCACCCACTAAACAATGATCGATAACCTCGCCGCGCTCGGTCAACCATTGCAATAATTTTTTTGTGCCATTGATGGCCGGGCCTTCCTCGTCCCCTGTGATCAAAAAACTGAGGGAACCTTTAAGCGCTGCACCACCGGCTAGATACTTTGAGACAGCAGCTACAAAAGCCGCGATGGCGGATTTCATATCAGCTGCGCCGCGTCCCCACAACTGCCCGTCTATAATATCAGCGTCAAATGGGCCAGCCTGCCACTGGTCACTAGCCCCTACAGGAACGACGTCTGTGTGGCCCGCAAAACAGAAATTAGGGCTTGCCTCACCAAGTCGAGCATACAGGTTTGGGACACTGTCTTCGCCTAGCTCATGAAACACAAGCTTATGGCAGGTAAATCCCATGGGTTCCAATGCCTCGACAAGCAAATCAAGGCTGTCACCTGTACACGGTGTGACACTGTCAAGTCGTATAAGGGCTTGGCTTAAAACAATGGGGTCAATGGGCGATATATGGTCCGGTGTTGTCACAGAAATTTAATCCCGCAGCAAAGCATTGATCGATGTTTTTGAACGGGTACGTTCGTCCACACGCTTAACAATGACAGCACAATATAAGCTAGGCCCTGGTGTACCATCTGGCAACGGTTTACCTGGTAAGGTACCTGGTACAACAACGCTGTAAGCTGGGACGCGGCCCATGAAAACCTCGCCTGTTTCGCGGTCAATAATTTTAGTGCTGGCCCCAATGTATACACCCATCGAAATCACCGCACCCGTTTCGACATGCACCCCTTCGGCGATTTCACTTCGGGCCCCAATAAAACAGTTATCTTCAATAATCACTGGCCCTGCCTGCAAAGGTTCTAATACACCGCCGATGCCAACACCGCCAGACAAATGCACATGCGCACCAATTTGGGCGCAACTTCCAACCGTAGACCATGTGTCCACCATTGTGCCTTCGCCCACATAAGCACCAAGGTTTACAAATGAAGGCATCAACACCACCCCTTTGGCGATAAAGGCACTTTTACGCACAATGGCATTCGGCACAGCCCGAAAGCCTGCTGCTGTATAAGCCTTATCATCCCAACCCGCAAATTTACTTGGTACTTTATCCCACCAATTTGTATTGTCCCCAGGGCCGCCTTTGATAATTTCCATATCATTCAGGCGAAAGGACAACAGCACAGCTTTCTTGAGCCATTGGTGCACAGTCCAAGCCCCGGCATCCTGACTAGCAACACGGACCTGTCCGCTATCAAGCAAACTCAAAGCCTCGTCCACAGCGTCACGGATAGCACCAGTTGTATTGCTGCTTATAGCATCGCGGTTATCGAAAGCTATATTGATTGTATTTTCTAGGTCGGTGAAGCTCATGGCTTTCCCCTCGTTTGAATGTATATCATCTGCTGGGCGCAAAAATAACAGCCTAACGGCCCCTGTCAATGATTTCGGTCAATGATTACGGTTGAAAGCGGTTGTTATAATGGCTTAGCCACTGGCTTAGGCTATTGGTTTCGGCATGTACAATAGCTGGATCATGGTCTGCTTCCCCCCATTTAGAGCCTGTATTCACCCAAACACATCCCATACCCATGCGGTGGGCTGGGATCAAGTTACGCACCATATCTTCGACCATAATAGACCGCGTTGGATCAACATCATAGCGTTTGATGAAAGTATCATAGGGCTCTTGGTTGGGCTTGGGGACCAAGTCAGCTTCATGAATGTCGAAAACATCTTCAAATTGGTGTGCAATGCCCAATCGATCCAACACTTTTTCAGCGTAAGGGGTATCCGCATTCGTAAAGACCAGTTTGCGACCTTTTAGCGTTTGAAGGGCAGTGCATAATCGTTCATCACGTTTTATAGAACTTAAGTCAATATCATGCACTTCAGCGAGATATTCATGGGGATCAACTCCGTGATGGACCATCAAACCTTTGAGCGTTGTACCATACTGCATCAAGAAACCTTTTTGTATCTTGCGGGCAGCTGTATACTCTAGACCTAGCAAGCGCTGGACATATTGGCCTATCTTTTGATCCATCTGTGTAGCTAAGTCGCTTTCATATGGGTACAGGGTATTATCTAAGTCAAATATCCAAGTATCACGACCTTCGTTGAATATAGGATGTAGTCCTTGTGAATTTAAGGGCATAAATGCGTCTCAATTATATTTGTTTAACATCATTTTAAGAGGTTGCTTCGTATGATCTATCGCTAGACTGCTGTGTGGATATCGAACAAACTCAGGTCACTATATGACACTATCTGAACGTAGCGACAATGCCTTTGGTGAAATTGTTGGCGCCCATGATGTAAGTGCCGCCGACTGTGCTGTTATGCGCGTCCATGCTAGCGGCCAAATTCTAAGTGTTTCTAAAACAGGCGATGTGATCGCTGGTTTATGGCAAGACTATAATGATGAGCTGCTGACTGCTTATGGTAAAGCCATAATGGCCCATATGCCCTTTGAGGCCCGAATTAGCATTGCAGGTGAGCAAAATTTTTGGCTCGTTCTGATCCCAGACGGTCCTGAATGCATAATCGTTGCCCGTGATACAACGCTGCCCGACAAAATGATGCAAGCTCTAATAGACAGCCGCAAGCTGCTAAAAGAACTACTTGACCAAGCTGTTGATCTTGCCTTCGAAGTGGATATGAAGCAAAATTTTAAATTTATCACCCCTAACAATGCTTTGGGTTTTGATGTTAGCCGTTGGCTTGGCGCGAATGCAAACACCCTTTTTTGGGGGGCGGGGGTGCCGCCTTTTAAAAACCCGTTTATGGAAGAAACTAAAAAAAAATATGATGCCGTGCTTGTAAATATTCTGGGGACAGAGAGCCGTTATCTTTCGTTTGATGTTACGCCGAAATCTGATGAAACTGGCAAACAAATTGGTGTGCGCGGGACAGTGTGTGATGTTACCGCTCATGCGGTGAAAAAACACGAAACCCGCATGATTAATTTGCGTTTGACGGTGCAAAAACGTATTACAGATAGCCTAAATGCCGCTGAAACCGCTGATGCATTGCTGGATGGTGCTGCGCAAATATTGCATGAAATTCTTCGAGCTAATATAGTGCATATTTTAGTGAATTTTGATGATGGCTTAACACAAATGGCGCAAGCAGGCGAAGCTGATACACCGCTTAATGTAGACGCTATTGAGCAAGCCATAGCCCTTAAATCTGATGAAGCGATCCTTGAAGCCGTTCAAGACAATCACACGCATCTGGTTATTAACTTAAGGCAAGACAAACACCTAAAAGGGGCAGTTGTTTTATCGCGTAATACAGATACGAACCCGTGGTCGAAGGAAGAAAAATCTTTGTTAAAGGCCGTTGGGGATGTATTGCTAACAGCGCTGCAAAAAGCCGAGCTTGTTGACCGGCTTTATAAGCTATCCATGCAAGATGAACTGACAGGACTGCTTAACCGTCGGGCTGTGAAAGACAGTATTGATAGATGCCTCAAACATCACAAGCGCAGTGGTTCCTTTGGTACCTTAGTGTTCATTGATTTGGATAACTTTAAGGAAGTGAATGATACGCTTGGGCACGCTGCTGGTGATCTTGCGCTTAAATTAGTCGCTGAACATATAACAAAAGCTATTCGCCCCACCGACTATGCAGGCCGGTATGGCGGTGACGAATTTGTAATCTGGCTTGAAGGCGCGGGCATTGATATTGCCCGAAAAAAAATCAATGCCTTAATTTCTGCTATGTCGTCAGTGAGGGAAAAGTTGGGCAATCGTAAATTAAAACTGTCAATATCTGCTGGTATCGCGGTATCAGCGTCTGGAATTGATTCTAGTTTTGAGCGGATTGCTGAGCGGGCAGATCAAGCTTTGTATATAGTCAAAGAAAGTGGCAAAGGGGCCATAGCTGTAGCCGACCCTTTGAATGGAGAGGAGTAAACCACCAATGCTGGGAAAGCTTAAAGCACTATTCAGTAAGACTGATCCATCGCACGGTCAAAAGCAAACCGCCTATAAAGATGCCCAAAGATTTAGCACAGCCGAACAAAAACAAATTTTGGAATCAGGAGACGACTGTGATCGTTTAGCGCTTGCCGCCGATAGTAGCGCAGAACCAGAAGTGTTGTATTATTTAAGCGAAGACAAAAATCCGCAAGTCCGTGAAAATATTGCCCGTAATTCGGCAACCCCTTTACAAGCGGACAAAGTTTTAACCCGCGATGAAGACGATGATGTGCGCAGTGAATTAGCCCGCAAAATTGCCCGCATTATCCCTGGGCTAGCAACGGAAGAAACCCTTGCCCTGCGCGAAAAAACTATTGAAATTTTAGAAACGCTTGCAGCGGACCAAACACCAAAAGTCAGGGCAATCATCGCAGAGGAAATTAAAACCAGTTTGAATGTACCAAAGGGCATTATAGATCAGCTGGCCCGCGATACAGACGAAACAGTCAGTTTGCCCGTTTTGGCTTATTCACCATTGTTGCATGACGATGATTTGCGGGAAATTATCGCAGCAGGAGCATCAAGCGATGCTCTGGAAGCTATAGCACGGCGAAAAACTGTTAGCGAAGATATCTCAAATGAACTAGCGACCACCTTAGATATTCCAGCGATTGCGGCTTTATTGACCAATAAAAATGCTCAGATTCGTGAAGACACTCTCGATCAAATTATTGATCAGGCTTCTGATATTGACGACTTGCATAAACCACTTGCACTCAGACCGCAGCTATCGCTTCGTGCAATGAAACGTATTGCTGGCTTTGTTGCCAGTGCGCTGGTTCATGCGATGATGGAAGAAAATAAATTACCAGAGGCCGATGCCGAAGACCTACTGGACCGTGTACGCGACCGTTTACAAAGCGAACGTGCTAGCGATAGTGATGAAGCAAAATATGCCAAAACAGCCTCTGATTTATTTCGACGTGGTGTACTGGATGATGCTTTTGTTATACAGCAAATTGCAGAGAATAACCGCGAACTTCTGTTACAGTGCTTAGCGCTGTTATCTGATCTGCCAGCCCCTACTGTACGTAAAATCATCCATTCTAAAAGTGGACGGGCTGTCACTGCGCTCGCTTGGAAAGCCAAGCTAACAATGCGAACCGCTTACAGCTTGCAAACTCAATATGCCCTTGTACCCACAGCGCAGCTACTAGCCGCAAAAGATGGCAAAGACTATCCCATTGATGACGATGAGCTAGAATGGCATCTGAGTTATTTCGTTGAACAAAACTGAATGAACGGATCAAATCAGCAGCGCATTGTTTATGGTCGCAGCAGTGTCCCGGACCCACTACCTGTGAAGATTTCAAGCAAGATCGCATGCTTCACCCGCCCATCCAAAATAACTGCGCCATTCACCCCTTGGTCTATTGCGCTAAGGCAGGTGTCAACCTTGGGCAACATACCACCGATTATTGTACCATTGGCTTTTAGGGCCTTGACATCATTGGGGGTCAATTCCGTTAGCAAGTTCATTGCTTTATCTAAAACACCTTGGACGTCGGTCAGCAGGAAAAAACGCCGCGCTTTCAAAGCCCCAGCTATGGCACCTGCCATGGTATCAGCATTGATATTATAGGTTTGTCCGTCTTCACCAATAGCAATCGGCGAGATCACAGGAATAATACCCGCTGAGATACACTCAGTTAAAATGCGCGTATCAATACTATCGGGTTCCCCAACAAACCCCAAGTCAATAGCTTTTTCAATATCTGATCCTGGCGTGGCTTTGCTAATGTGTTTTTTCTTGGCTTTTACAAGGGACCCGTCTTTACCCGATAAGCCAATAGCACGGCCACCCGCTTTATTAATATCCGCAACAATCGATTTACATATACTGCCCGATAGAACCATTTCTGCGACATCTACAGTGGCTTTACTGGTCACCCGTAGACCATCAACAAATTCACTTTCAATAGATAAACGTTCCAGCATACTACCGATTTGCGGGCCACCACCGTGGATAACCACAGGATTAATGCCTACTTGTTTTAACAGGGTAATATCTTCGGCAAACTGCGCTGATAAGTCCTGATCAATCATGGCATTACCGCCGTATTTGATAACAAAAACTTCCCCCGAATATTTTTTCATATAGGGCAGGGCCTCAACCAACGTGGCCGCTTTCTTTTGCAAGCGTTTTTGATCTTGATTAATTGTTTGCATGTCTTTTTACTCGTGAGGCTTCAGGGTTAGGGGCATTAGGTATTTTAGTGTCATCAGCGCCTTATTAAGGGTATATGATATCTTAGTCAAATCGGTACCCACCGCGCAGTTTTGGTACATCTTTGAACGTTATCACACCAATCGTCATCAGCAATTGCCCTAAGTAATAGGTTGTCCAGATGATATAGTCCGTAAATTCAGGGGCATTCATAAATTGACGCGCACCCAGCACAGCATCAGATATCAAAAATAAGACAGCCCCTAAGCCCACAGTCAACGACGGGTAACGGCTGATAAGGGCCATAGATGTCATGGTTGTCAATACAAGGCTATAGGCAATAACTGGAACGATCATTTCAGTGGGTAATAACGGGTAAGCATAAACCAATGATACGGCTGTTATAATCCAGAAAAATGTCGCAGCGGAAATATCGAAAGGTGCAATATCAACACGTGGGCTGCGCATAAGAACATAAAGTAAGATTAAAAATATATGACCAAACATGAAGGCAAGCAGACCGTAAATAAAAGCATTTGGATATGAAAATGTCAGGTAAATATCCCCTGTTGCGCTAAGCGCTAATGCCGCTACAAGCAAGATATGTTTAGGACTGTGTGCTTTAAACAAAGCATATAATGCGAGGCTTGCAACTGCCGAACCTTTGATGAGGGTTTTGCCAAAACCTATGTGACTTAAACTATCTATAAACTCATAAATTTGAAAACCATAGTAAAGCCCAAAACTATAAAGCAATGCCCCAATGACTGAAACTTTTAGAAATGTATCAGCAATAGTTTCAAGTGCGCTTTTCTTATGTTTGTGAAAAAATTGCTGTTTGTGAAAGATTTGGGTCATGCGTTTTTACGGTCCTGGTCTAATAATCGGCTATGCAATTTTTTGACTGGGAAAATAAAAGCAAGACTTAGGATTCCTGTTAATAAAGCGATCTCAGCGGTGGCAAACCCTAAAGCGGCAAGAAGCGCCGCTGTAATGCCAGCTAAGACCATAAAACCACTGTTGATGATGTTTGTCGAAGCAATCACGCGGGAGCGCTCCGCTGGGTCTGTTTGATCAAGTAAAATGGCATAAAGGGGAACAATCACGACACCTGCTAGCATAGCGATGAAAGCGACATTAATAAGTATCACAACATTCATCGGTTCTGACAAAAACTCTGGAAGTGTCATTATTATAAGTTCGCGGGGTTCATCGGGGATCAGAAAGAATAATAGGCAACACAATGCGGTCAAAACTACAAGGCCTTTTGGTGCGAGCCTCGCTGAAATTTCGCCTTTTAAAATGCGACTACAAAAAAGCGAGCCAGCCCCTACACCCACAGAAAAGCAACACAGAAAAAGTGTCACAACAGTTTCATCACCACGCAGCATTTCTTTTGTAATCACAGGTATTTGGGTTAGATAAATTGACCCAAAGGCCCAAATCCAACTGATGCCCATAATCGCAGGCCAAGCAATATGGCTGCGATAAACTCGCCGCAGTCGTTGGCCCGTTGAGGAAAAAATATTCAGGTTAATTTTAAGGTCAGGGTCAGCACGTGGTGTTTTAGGGACGTATAAGCCACTTAATGTGCCCAGAACAGCAATCACAACCGTAAACAATGAAATGTTCAGTGCGCTGCCATCCCCCACCGCGATAAGTGCGCCAATTGTTGTACCCAGTAAAATCGCAATGAAAGTCCCTGCTTCAATAAGCGCACTGCCACCAAGCAGATCCTCGCGCTTTAGATGCTGCGGTAATATTCCGTATTTGATCGGACCAAAAAAGGTACTTTGCAAACCGAGACCCGATAAAACACCAATTAAAATATAAATATTCTGTGTATAAAACCCAATTGCACCGGCACTCATAAGGCCAATTTCCCAGATTTTAATCCATTTGATTTGGCCTGATTTTTCATATTTATCTGCGAGTTCACCTGCCAGTGCAGAAAACAAAAAGTACGGTAAAATAAACATGGCAATAGCAAGATTATTCAAAATTGCAGGGTCTGTTGTGGTATTAGTAACACCAAATGTGATCATCATAATCACTGCGAAACGAAACAAATTATCGTTAAAAGCCCCTAAAAATTGCGTGATAAAAAGCGGTAAAAAATTTCGAGATTTAAGAAGTTTCAATGAGTGACCAGCCATGTATTTTTCTTTACTTTTATTGTTCTTATCTGCGGAGCATAAAACCACGTTTAATGAGGGCGCACCTTCGGGCTAACCCCACTTAGTTCTTGGCGTGCTTGCCTGATAATCGCGACAGAACCACTTAAAAACAAGCTCGCCATAATACCCGCAACAATCAAATCAGGCCAAGCTGTTGTTGATATCCACACGCCGCTACCAGCAACAATAACCAGCAGGTTTCCAATCGCATCGTTACGGCTACATAGCCAGACAGACCGTACATTAGCGTCCCCGTCTTTGAAACGCATTAATAAAAGCACACTTGCCAAGTTCGCCAACAACGCGGCAAGACCGACAGAAGTCATTATCGCCGCAGAGGGCGCACTCATGACAAAAATATAATATATGGTGCTGCCTAGCACCCACACCCCCATGAGAGAAAGGCTGACCCCTTTAAACAGCGCTGCTTTAGCCCTTAGCACTAAGCTGCCACCGATGACAGCAAGGGATATGGTATAGGTTGCTGTATCGGCAAGAAAATCGAGCGCATCAGCCTTTAGTGCCTGTGAATCGCCAACAAATCCCATGGGCATTTCAATAAGAAACATCGCTAAGTTTATAAAAATAACAATGAGAAGCGCCCGCCGATAGCGCGGGTCCATGCCATCAAATTTTACATCATCCCCACAACAATTAGCGCCCATCAGAAAAACCCTATCACCTAACCGATATGCTACAGTCACCCAGCGACTTTATTTTTTGGTGACTTTATTTTTTCCACCGCGACCTATTAGGCACAATTACAGGCGGCAGCGCAAGGCAAAAACATGAACCCTATGAGGGATTTAAAGTGAAATACCCTTATGTTATAACCCAAAAATACATTGAGAATTTACAAAGCGCTTTTTTCTTTAATTCATGAGCCTGCTTTCATTCCAAGGTATGCTCTGCTAGAGAGTGTTAAATTGAAGGAGCTGAAGCTGTGAATGTACATCACAACACGGTTAAAACAGATGAAATTGGCATTTTACTTTTGAACCTTGGTACACCTGATGCACCAACATATATGGCCTGTCGCCGTTTTCTTGCAGAATTTTTAGGGGATAAGCGGGTCGTGGAAATGCCGCGCCTTATGTGGTTTCCT
>JABABO010000234.1 GCA_014238195.1 Kordiimonadaceae bacterium
ATAAGTCGAACCGACACAAATACTTATAGCCAAATAAGGTGATCAATATTCACCGCATTTGGCTATAGATCATTTATTTAAAAATAAACAGTTAGGGTTCATTATTTTATTGGGGTCCAAGACTTTTTTAATGGTGTGCATCATCGCTAAAGATGTTGGATCTTTGTAATGGGCAAGGTCAGATGCCTTCATGGAACCAATCCCATGCTCAGCCGAGATACTGCCCTCAAATGTATTGACAATGTCATGAACAAATCTATTGATACTTTCCCATTTTGCCATAAAGTCTTCGGGTTGTTCATGGGCGGGTGGCATAATATCATAATGGATATTGCCATCCCCTAAATGCCCAAATCCTATGATCTTAACGCCTGGGTATTGAGCGTTTATTGTTTCTTCTGCAATGTCTAGGAACTTGGGCACGCTTGCAACGGGAACAGCTATATCATGCTTGATGCTAGGGCCTTCGTGCTTTTGCGCCGCTGACATATTTTCACGTAAGCCCCACATAGCCTTTGCTTGAATTTCATTCTGCGCAATAGCACCGTCCGTAATCATACCCTTAAACAACCAATTTTCTAGCATGGTACCGACTGTATCACTCAGCGCAGGATCACTGCTGCTTGATGCCACTTCTAGCAAAGCATACCAAGGGCTGTCACTAGAAAGCGGGTTCCGTGCCCCTGCAATATGTTTTAAAACTAACTTTAAGCCTGCATCTGGGATAAGCTCAATCACTGAAACGCGGTCCCCAGTTTTAGCGCGCGCGTCAGATAGCAGATTTAAAGCAGACGCAGGACTGTCAACCGCAAGCCAGCATGTGTGGGTTTGCACTTCCGCAGGTACAAGTTTTAAGGTGGCTTTTGTGATAATGCCTAAGGTGCCTTCACCGCCAATCAGCAGCTGTTTTAAGTCATATCCCGTGTTGTTTTTCCTAAGCGGGCTTAAGTCGTTAAAGATACTGCCATCGGGTAAGACAGCCTCGATGCCTAATGTTAAGGCGCGCATACTGCCATACCGCCCCACGTGGACCCCACCCGCATTGGTACTGATGGTGCCGCCAACGGTGCAACTTCCTTCGGAAGCGAGCGATAGCGGGAACAATCGATCGTGTCCTTGTGCAGCTTTTTGCACATCTAAAATAGGAGTGCCTGCTTCGGCCACCACCGAAAAATCCGTAGCATCAACACTTAAAACAGTGTTCATGCGCTTTAAGCTTACAAGTATTTCTGAACACTTGCCAAGCCCTGGCAAACTACCACCAACCAGCCCTGTATTCCCGCCTTGTGGCACGATAGCGATCTTGTGGGCATTACAATATTTAACTATATCAGCCAAAGTTTCGGTCTTATCTGGCATGACCATAAGCTGTGTTTGTCCGCGATATTTGTCACGCCATTCAACCAAATGCGGTGCAATAATGTCGGGGTCAGTCGTCGCACCTTTTGGCCCAGCTAACGCACCTATTGCCGCGATATGTTTTTTATCTATCATTTGGCTTGAGTACCTTCATTGGGCCGCGGTGCAGCCGCACGGGTTAAACGATCATTAATCGCTAGGCCAACACCTGTCATAGGGATCGGGGCAACAGCGATTATTTTTTTTCCACTATAATCAGCTTTGCGTAAAGATGCGAACAGGTTTTTTGCTGCCTCATACAGGTCGCCAGAGGGGCTTAAATTTAGATCACCTGCGTTATCGCCAAAACCAAGATAAAAATACTCAGCGCTCGGTTTTATTTGGTTTAGAATTACTTTGGCTTGGGGGGCATAGTGACTAAGCATCTGCCCAGGTGCAGTAACGGGTGCAATAACAGGTGCACTACTAGGGGCTGTGAGTGTGCTATCTGCCCAGTCTAAAACACCAACGCCTGTAATGGTAGCGATTTCCTCCCCTGAAATGATACCAGGCCTGAGCAAATGCACAGTATCACCCTGAACGCGAACTATAGTTGATTCAATACCTATTTTTGCGGGCCCACCATCAATGACCATAGCGATTTTATCCCCCAGATCATCGAAAACATCTTGTGCAGTAGTGGGGGATAACTTGCCAGACATGTTTGCACTTGGAGCAGCAATTGGGCGGTTAAGTTTTTTGATAACGCTGAGGGTGATATTATGGTTTGGGCAGCGTACAGCAAGTGTTCTTAAACCAGCACTGACGGTTGGTGCAACAGCGCAGTTACTGACTTGATCAAGCACTAATGCAAGTGGCCCCGGCCAAAAAGCCTTGATTAAACGGCTTGCGATTTCATTGATTTGTACAATAGTCATCGCCATATCGCGGCCTGATACATGACATATCAAAGGATTATCTGCGGGTCTGCCCTTGGCTTTATACAGTGCCTGCACGGCTTGTTCATTCAAGGCGTCTACCCCAAGTCCGTATACAGTTTCGGTAGGCAGACCGACTAGTTTTCCTGCACTTAAATTAGAAACAGCATTCAAAATGGCTGCATCTTGGGCTTTTAAGCCAGTTTGAGCTATTGTCTTTGCCATGAACAAATTCTATCTTTATTTTTGTTGCGCATCCAAGCAACGAGCATGATAAAGCTGATACGGCAACAATGGGAAACTGGCAATACTATATTTGCTTTTTGTCCCCGATGAATTGAGGAATACTATATGACTGATTATCGGGCCCCTTTAGAAGAAATTTATTTCACCCTAGAAACAACAGGCGGATTATCCGACTGGACAAGTATCCCAAGTTTCGAAGAAGCCAGCGAAGATTTGGTCGGCGCGGTTCTCGAAGAAGCAGGTAAAATGGCAAGCGATTTAATCGCGCCAACGAATGCGATTGGGGATCAAGAAGGCACACGCCTTGTGGGCGATACAGTCGTGACCCCGGACGTTTTTAAAACCGTCCATAATGCCTTTGTTGAAGGGGGATGGGGGACACTTTCCATCGACCCAGCTTACGAGGGTCAAGGTTTACCTGCAACGCTTTCTGCCTGTGTCACTGAAATGGTTATGTCTGCAAACTTAAGCTATTCACTTAATCCAATGCTAACAGCAGGGGCCATTGAAGCGATTGTTGCCCACGGAAGTGAAGAGCAAAAGCAAAAATATGTACCAAACATGTCGTCTGGTGTTTGGACGGGTGCGATGAACTTAACGGAATCTGGTGCGGGTTCTGATGTGGGGGGGCTACGCAGTAAAGCAGTTCCCATGCCCGATGGTAGCTACCGCATTAAGGGTCAAAAAATATTTATCACATGGGGTGATCATGATGTGGCAGAAAATGTCATTCACCTTGTGCTGGCGCGTTTGCCAGATGCACCCAAAGGCACAAAAGGCATTAGCATGTTTTTGGTGCCGAAGTTTTTGGTGAATGAGGACGGCAGCTTGGGGGCGCAAAATGATGTACGCTGTGTCAGTGTCGAGCATAAGCTTGGCATTCACGGCAGCCCGACATGTGTAATGTCTTTCGGGGATAATGATGCGTGCGTTGGCTGGATTGTCGGCGAGGAAAACAAAGGCATGCGCAATATGTTCACGATGATGAACCATGCGCGGGTTGGTGTCGGTATGCAAGGGCTAGGGGTTGCGGAACGTGCATACCAAAAAGCAGTGCTGTATGCTAAGGACAGGGTGCAAAGTGCAGAAATAGGCGCTAAATCCCGTGAAAGCGTTGCGATTATTAAGCACCCTGATGTGCGCCGTATTCTTATGACAATGCGGGCGCATATCGAAGCATCACGCGCAATGATTTACCGCAATTATTGGGCGATGGACTTAGCTCATAAAAGTCCTGATAAAGATCAACGCAAAAAAGCCCAAGCGGAGGCAGACCTTTTAACACCCCTTAGTAAAGCATATGGGACCGATATGGCGTGCGAAGTGGCGTCGCTGGGCGTGCAGGTGCACGGGGGAATGGGGTTTATCGAAGAAACAGGTGCTGCACAGCATTACCGCGATGCCCGTATTTTACCCATATATGAAGGGACGAACGGTATTCAAGCGCTTGACCTAGTGGGGCGTAAACTGAATATGGATGGGGGTATGCATTGGAAGGCTTTGATACGCGAAATGCAGGAGTATCTGCCGCAAATTGACCGTGCGATGGCTAGTTCTGCGGATGAATTAAAACATGCCATTGATGTGTTAAGCGATGCGTCAGAGGTTTTATTTGCCAATGGTTTTGAAGGTATAATTGATACAGCGGGTGCTGCAACGCCTTATTGCAAATTGTTTTCTAGTGTGGTCGGGGCATATTTATTGACACGGCAAGCTGTAGTCGCGGAACGTCGCTTGGCTGCTAATGACGGTAATCCTGCTTTCTTGCAAGCAAAAATTACCACTGCACGTTTTTATATAGAACAAATATTACCCCCTGCAACAGCATTGGTTGGACCGATTAAAGCGGGCGCAAAACAAATGATGGCCTTTGATGCAGATGATTTTGATCGTGCTTAGATCCTGAATTTTTAGAAAACTTGATACGGGGCGAAAGTAAAGATTTTTATGAAGGCCAGAGAATTATGAAGGCCATAAAATTATGCAGATCAGAAAATTATGCAGATCAGAAAATTATGCAGATCAGAAAATTATGCAGATCAGAAAATTATGCAGATCAGAAAATTATGCAGATCAGAAAATTA
>JABABO010000386.1 GCA_014238195.1 Kordiimonadaceae bacterium
AGTGGCTTTAGACGTAGATGACGATTTTTTGCCTGCACTGCGTGAAAAATTAAAGAAGTTGCTGAAAAGGTCTTCGGCGGATTCAAAATCGAAATCTTCGCTTTGTCTGGCTTGTGCAGTTCGGCTGTTTGTGCGGTGAAATCCACTGCTATTACTGTGCGATCCATCACTTGTAAAGCCATTGCGTCCATAGGCGTTCGAATTGGCTTTTACGTTACCGTTTTCATCGATTTCACCACGATCATACTGTGTCCGTAAATTTTCGTCGCCTAGAATGCTATAAGCCGCAGAGACGGCTTTAAACCGCTCAGCAATAATCGGATCATCTTTATTGGTATCAGGGTGTAGTTTTTTGGCTAGCGCCCGATATGACTTCTTAACCTCGGCTTGGCTAGATTTGTGATGAATTTCTAATGTTTGATATAAATCCTGCATAAATCTATCGTACTCAATCTTGGCCTTTGCTGGCAAGTCACAATAATTCTTACTTTTTATCGACAGAGTCTCAGGGATAGTCTTGACCATATTTGCTAAAAATTATTCTCTTGCGAAATATGTGCAATTTCGTAATGCTTTCTGCTGTTAAAGCAACCCTACAAAGTAAAGATTAAAAGGTTATAAATATGCCCGAACAATATAGCCCTTTTGACGCGCCTTTTAAGCGGTTTGGTGAATGGTTTGAGGATGCAAAAAAATCAGAGCCAGACATGGCAAATGCTGTGGCTGTGGCAACTGCGACTAAAAGCGGTGTTCCTAGCATGCGAATGGTGTTGATGAAAAATTGGGGTGAAGATGGCTTTGTGTTTTATACAAATTTCAACAGCCGCAAAGGGCAAGAAATTCTAGCTAATCCTAATTTTAGCATGTTGTTTCACTGGAAATCACTGATGCGTCAAATTCGTATTGAAGGGATAGCAGAAACTGTCAGTGACGCGGAAGCAGAGGCTTATCACATCTCCCGCCCCCGTGCCAGTCGTATTGGGGCTTGGGCTTCACGGCAATCTGAAGCCATGCAAGGACGTTTTGAATTTGAGGCCGAAATCGCTCGTTATACCGCCAAATATGCAGTCGGTGAGGTACCAAGGCCGCCCCACTGGTCAGGTTTTCGCTTGAAACCAAAGTATTTTGAGTTTTGGAGCGATCGTAAGTTCCGCCTGCATGAACGCCATACGTATCGTTTAACAGACCACCATCAATGGGGTAGAGAGATTTTGTTTCCATGACGAGCTTTTAAGTGGGGTAAATTAGACTTGGCACTCTATCAACCTCGCGCTAGGTTATGGATCAATGAGTTTTAGTGGGGAAAAGGATTGGTCAAGATGACATCAACGTCTGGTGCACCAAAACAATATTTGCAAGTCAATGATATTGTCATAGAAGATGGCAGCGCTGCTCGCTTAGGTGCTTTGCTTGTGAAGCGCTACGCGCCGTGTCCTGTGTTTATTGTTACTGATAAGGGGATTATAGGCTTAGGCTTGATGGAAGGGGCCTTAGCAAGTCTGCGTGAACATGGTTTTGCAGTCACGATATTCAGTGATATTGTCCCC
>JABABO010000099.1 GCA_014238195.1 Kordiimonadaceae bacterium
TAAACCATCACCATTAATATCGCCGGCTCTGGAAACTGATTTACCACTTTCATCGCCCGATGAAATGCCATAAATAACAAAGCCATTGCTGCCATCAAGGTCAGCCAATTCATAGCTGCCCTCGTAACCATTTGTGGCTTCTTCCACCGAGCGGTCGATGACAGTGATTATCAGGGTCTGTACCGCACTCTCACTCACACCATCGCTGGCGGTGACGTCTATGTTATAGATATTATCTTCATCATCATCCACGGGGACTTCATAGTCAGGTGTATTTTTAAAGCTTAACTCACCTGTGTTGGTATCAATCGTGAAATCATCTGCATCTGCGCCTGAGATACTGTAGGTAATGCCATAATCAACATTGTAACCATTCAATAGGGCCTGAAAATTGAAAACAACACCCGTAGTGTTTTCCTCAATTGATATATCGCTTGGATTATAAAAGGTTAGTGTCATATAAAATATCCTATCGTTCAGTGTTACGGGGGGGGGTAAAAAAGTCCACAACCCTTATCATATGTAGGTAATATCCATGGCGTTTAGGTCACTGAGTGTTAAGCCTGTGAACAATACTGAAGTGCTATCGCTAAGGGTGATCAGCAAACCGTCATCGGTGTCCTCAGCCGCACTGGTCACGGCATCCAGCCCCGTGAACCCTGCTTGCGATAAATCAAGCATATCATCACCCAGCTCAAAGTCCGTGATAGTGTCATTGCCGCCCGTCAGGGTGAAGCCAAAGGTATCAGCGCCGATACCGCCGGAAAGCTGATCATCGCCAGAACCGCCCCACAGCGTGTCATTACCGCTGCCGCCTTGCACAGCATCATCGCCGTCACCGCCGAACAGAAGATCACTGTGCGCGCCGCCCTTGACCAGATCATCGCCGTCACCGCCGTAAAGGGTATCAAACCCCTGATCGCCTGTTACAGTGTCATTGCCTTCACCGCCAAACGCCCGGTCATTACCACGCCCAGATGCCACGCTATCGCCGCCAGTACCGCCGCCAAGCGTATCAGCGCCCGCGCTGCCGACAACAGTGTCATCGCCGTTACCGCCCCAAACGGCATTATTACCGTGATCTGCAGATGTCCCATCTTTTGAACCAGCATACAGAACATCATTGCCATCACCGCCAAACAGTGTGTCGTCGCCGTCGCCGCCTTCAACGGTATCATTCCCTTGGCCGCCGCCGATCATATCATTGCCATTGCCGCCATCGGCATAGTCATCACCGTCGCCTGTGGGCACGACATCATCATCACGCCCTAAGGCGAGCGCATCATCGCTTGGTGTTGGTGTTGTTTGGGCTGCCGCCAAGCTCGCGGTTGGTTTCGTTGAATGGTCGTCAGACGCCCCGCCGCCTTTACTGATGTCCAGCAAGCCATTACCCCCAAACACTATATAAGTTTCGCCTGTTTCATCTTGATCATTGCTGCGGCCATTGGCGGAAGGTGCCCCAATGATGAAATCAACATAGCCATCACCATTGAGATCCCCTGCGCCAGAAACAGACCAACCCGCTTTATCACCCGCATTAACGCCTTTAAATTTTATGCCATTGATTCCGTCTGCGTATGTCTCAAGGGGTATTTTATATTTATCAATGAGATCACCCGCTTCGATGGTTTGCCGACCAAACACCAAATAGGCTGCCCCTGAATATTCACCATTTTCGTGGGCGCCCTTTGCGCCGATGAGAATATCATCAAAGCCGTCCCCATTGACATCCCCAATGCCAGAGACAGAAAAACCACTATACTCATATTCCTCAGCCCCAAAGAGTGCGAAGCCATTATCCCCGCCACTCAGATACTCATTCAAACTTACTTCATTCTCAGGAATAAGATAATCCTCACGGCCATAGATAAGATAGGTTATTCCTACGTTGTCCGCATCATTGAATATTGCTCCAGGAGCCCCAATGATAAAATCATCATAACCATCGCCGTTAAAATCACCTGCGTTAGAAACAGAATAACCACTTTTTTGTTCGTGAGCGTACCCCAGAAATGTATTACCAACGTCTTTGTTAAACTCGGCTGACTCATCTGTATCTATGACAGCTATATTAGGATCATCAAACCCATAGACAATATAGCTTCTGCCCTCAGAAACTAGTGGAAATTCATTATTGCTCTTGACCTCATCATGACGAGGTGCGCCAATGATCAGGTCATCATATCCATCGCCGTTAACATCCCCTGCGCCTGAAACGGAATACCCACCATTACTGTTTTTATAGTTTCCTTTGATAAGGAAGCCATGGCTGCCATCAAGGCTGGAAAGTTCAAGGCTTGCGCCGTGGGGATTAACACCGTCAAAGCCAAAAATAACATAACTTTCACCTGCGCTTAATTCATTATCAGGGTCAGCCTTGTGTGCACCAATGATTATATCATCGTATCCATCCCCATTGACATCGCCAGCGCTGGCGACAGAAAAGCCACTATAATCGGTAGCATCAATACCATTTAGTGTAAAACCATTGTCGCCATCTAGGTTGGCTAGATCAAATGATGCCCCAAAGGGATTAGCCCCCTTGACACCAAACAAAACATAGCTTTCGCCAAAGCTGGATTCTCTATTAGCAGCATTAGCACTAGCAGGTTCTGCTTTGTGCGCCCCAATGATCAAATCATCAACACCATCATTGTTGATATCCCCTGCTCTGGAAACAGAAATACCCATCCTATCGCCGTCAGTAACCGCGTTCAGCACAAAACCATTGCTGCCATCAAGGTCGGTAAGTTCTAAATTGGCATCAAAACTGTTATCACCAAATATGACATAAGCTTCGCCAGTCTTGCCATCCCGCGACGGAGCCCCAATGATAATATCATCTAAACCA
>JABABO010000140.1 GCA_014238195.1 Kordiimonadaceae bacterium
CAAGGCGTTGGCTTTTTGCGGTGTCGGTATACCCCCCATAAGGGCGTCCACACGGTCCGCAATGGTTGCGGCAGCTTTCACAGATAATTGCTGGCCAGAGATCACACGCAGTATAGTCGCAAACCCGTGCGGGCGGCGGCGTTCAGGGGGGTAACCAACATGGGAAACCGCTTTCTTGATATTATCATCATCACTGCTAAGCGTATCCAGCATTCGCTTGATAGTTTTGCCAGTTAGTGCGAAATCATCAATCACTTTATCCATCGTTAACGTACCTACCGTCTTTATATTCATCTGTAGTCATTATTGTAGCAAATGTTCGGCCTTCACGTCATCTATAAACAGTGATTTGGGCATAAACAGTGACGTGGGTTTTAAAGTGGCCAGATCTCCCCCGCGACACCCCAAGCGATAGACAGTAAAAATAACAGCATCGCAGCGACCATTAATAGTAGAATATGAATGGGGGCAATCAAAGCCCAAAGACCGCTTAAACTTTGGCGATGACGGGTAATGGATAGCACAATCATCGGTACGGTCAAGATCATCATTAAACCGATGTTGGTCACAACCCGTGTCAAGGCAGCAAGCCAAGGGTTTTCATAGATATACATCATAGCTGGCCAGAAGGCTGTTTCTACCCACACCCCAGTATAGAACAACACGCTACCCAATATACAGAGCTGACCTAGACGCCGAAAAGCAGGCCCAAAGCGCGACCGTACATAAATAAGCCCTGTAAGCAAAATAAGAACCGCCCAAGGGTACGGAGTTAAGACATAAAGTGGATTCCCGAGTGCTTCGATTTTGCGGTAAGTCTGATCTTTATAAGTAAAGTATCCGCCTAATTTATAAGGGCTGAGGGCTAGTATAGCCCCGTCTGAGGCTTGATAGGTATAGAGAGCTATTTGTTTGAAAGTGATGTTTTCACGGCCCTTTATAAGGATAGCTGCGGTTTGGTCTGCTTCCACATTAAAAAGTACCTCAGATTTTGCAATACGTCTATGTTTGGCTGCAAGCCAAGCTGTGGGCAAGCTATCAACAATATAGCGCCCACCAAGTTCAGAAGGTGCTTTAAAAGTATTGACAAGCTGTAGGGCAGTTTTCAGATCTTGCGTGGGGCCAAGATAAGCTTCAAAGCTTTCCTTTATATGGGCCAAAGCTTTATGCAAAGCTGTGCAGTCCCCTGTTTTTTGAACCAAAACATACGCTAAGGCGTTTTCTGGTCGGCTGATAATTGATGTTCCTCCTGTGTCCCTTGAACACGAGCTCCACCAATTTTTCGTTTTGTAATTTCCAAGAAAAGCACTTGTCATGCCCAGTGTGCGGTTTGGTGCCAAGGGATGCATCATCCAAGTGACTTTTTTGCTAAAATTTTCATAGAGCTCATCGGATAGAAAACGAACCCCTTGCCATTGATTGCGGTAAGTCAGTTTGGCAAGTTGGCTGATGAACATGCCTGTTGCTTCTAGCGAGAGGACCTTTTGAAACGGCGCAGGATATGGGCTGTTATTAGAAATCCGTATGATAGGGACGCTTGTTTGCGCGTCACCCAAAAATGTTTTGTGCATGAGACTGATGATATCCAGACCGCTTATCCGTTCTAATGCTGCAACCAGCAAAGTCCAACCGACAGAATCATCATGGGCCATTTGCCCAGCGGTTCGCAGCTTGATCAAATAGGGGCTTAGTTTTTCTTTTGTGTGCAGGTTTTCTGGGGCCGACCATTCCCTACTAAGCCACGCTGGTGTAGCAAAACCACTGGTTTCTGTGAGTGCATGAGCAACGACAAGCGGCACAGTGAAGGTGTCTTCATCTATCAGGTCGGGGACGAGCATATGAAAGGGGTCATCAAGTTTGATTTGGCCTTCGTCAATCATTTTAAGGGTTGTCAGAGCTATCAGCATCTTGGCACTGCTACCAAGTGGTTGAAACGTTTGATTGAACACGGCGTTTGTGCCGACTGTTAGTGTGCCATTCACATAATATAAGCGTGACTGTGGGGTTGTCTTCTGTAATGCGGTTAAGGCCTTTTGCTGCTGATTTGTTGGTAAAGTGATGACTTGTGCACTGACGGCCGCGTTTATAAATATACTAAAACACAAAGCTAGCAGCCACAAGCCTTGCCAAAGATGCAGCTGCCATGCAATGTGACAGGCAATGAAATGGTTTGCTTGTTTGTTGAGCATTTTTTGCAAAGGGCTGCCTTTTAATACTAAAGATAACGTGCTTTCTAAAATGACGGAACAATACGCTAATGACTATTCAAAAATTTCGCAAGCTGCATGAATTTATCCACCGTAGTGAAACCGAGATGCAAATCCGTGCTAAAGAATTTTACACAGTGATGAATTGCCGCCGCACGGTGCGCGATTATAGTGATAAACCTGTCCCGCGCAGTCTTATTGAAAATGCTATTTTGACCGCTGGCACGGCCCCCAGTGGTGCCAACCGCCAGCCTTGGCATTTTACTGCGATCAGCGCACCAGAGGCAAAAGCAAAATTTCGCAAAGCCGCCGAAGCAGAAGAGCAAGAATTTTACGCAGGCCGCGCCAGTGATCAATGGTTAGCAGACCTAGAGCATTTAGGGACAGATGCGCAAAAACCCTTCCTTGAAATAGCCCCGTGGTTGATTGTGTGTTTCCGCGAACTATACGGCACGGACGAGGAGGGTAATAAAGTGCATCAGAATTATTATATCCATGAAAGCGCGGGCATAGCCTGTGGGATGCTTATAGCTGCTTTGCATAATGCGGGGCTTGCGACATTAACGCACACACCCTCGCCAATGCAGTTTTTAAACGAGCTTTGCGGGCGGCCTAAAAGCGAAAAGCCTATGATGATTTTGGTTGCTGGTTATCCAGCAGATGATGTTGAAGTGCCTGACATTGGGCGTAAAAGCTTAGATGAAATCGCAAATTGGATTGAATAAAATTACGCGACACTAGAATTGATCAGATTAGAATTGATAGGTAATGGCGCCGCCAAAAAGGGATTGATGTTTTGATCCCACACCTTTTGTAACAATAGGGCTATTCGCAGCATCGCCCATAAGCTGACCATAAGATAACAAGCCAAGGGCGCGAATGTTTTTTCCAAGACGATACTGCCCCACAATATTCACGGACAGTTCGGACATGCCTGCATCAGTGAAGAAGGCATCAAACCCGCGCACAGACTTTGCTGACTGAATTTTAGTCACACCAAAATTTGTTTGCATGGCCTTACGGGATAAATATTTACCGCGTAAAGCAAACGCAATCGCCAATGGACCATCTTTATAAAAGCCGTGCCCGACTGTGAAGCGGACCGTACGGCCCTGAGCTTCGCTAAGGGCTTGGCGTACATCGGCGGATACTAGCATTTTGTCATTGCGAAAGCGGACAAAACCACCCAGTTCCAAAGTTGTACCAATATCGCCAAGGCCTAGTAAGGCTTTGTTCCGAGATGAGCTGCGTCCAAAGCGTAAGTTTATCAGTGGCCCTGCCTCTAGGTCGCCCCATTTGAGGGTGTTGAGCGTCAGCTTTGTACCATAAAGTCGCCATTTATCGCGGTAGCGAAGCTCAACTATTGGTAGGGCGCGCAGACGGTAGTTATCGGACCCAGTATAATCAGGGACCATGCCCGTCGCCACGCCGAACCTTAGACGAAAATCAGTCAGCTTCACATCTTCGGGCCATAAATCCTCAATTTCTTCTTGAAGACTGTCTAATCCACTGTTGAAACGGTCCCCAGCACTTGCTTGGGCTTGCGTTTTAGTGGTGATCATCACAAGCAGTACCATAGACAGAATCAGTGCAGAACAGAGCTGCTTAAATGATTGTATTGCTAGGTTACAATATATATGTCGCGCTATTGTTTGAATAAGCCACCGTCCCCTGTTGATGCTTTATAGTTGACATCATTCTGACAGAAAAGGGTTAAACTATGTCAAAGACGTGAAAAATTGATTATTTGATACGTCCTGCAACTTGATTAACGTAGTAACCAGAAAAACCGAAGTATCTGTAATATCCAAGACATGATGACCCCAGCCAGCGTACCGATCACCAAGCCCTTAAATCCCATCCCCAATGGGATGGATAAAACATAGCTTGTTGGCATCATCACGCCCATAAAGCTGAGGATCTGCATCGTTGTTGGCCACCATGTTTCTTTAAATCCGCGTAGAATATTGGAAACTGTCGCTTGGCCCGTATCAAATATAATGCACAGAAGTAACAGTAATGACAGGGGCGTA
Source organism: Kordiimonadaceae bacterium (assembly GCA_014238195.1). GTDB lineage: Bacteria > Pseudomonadota > Alphaproteobacteria > Sphingomonadales > Kordiimonadaceae > JABABO01. The sequence continues at coordinate 4,241 of JABABO010000140.1, forward strand.
AAAACATCCAGAATATGCGGGTCATCCGTAAAAAGCGTCAGAATTGGATGTAGCCATATAGTGCCGACCGTTGCTATAAGCCCTGTGACACAAAATGCCAGTATGATACCTGAAACGCTGGCAAGGATGGTGTCGGTTTTATCGCCGCGTGAAAAAGAAATGCCCGTGCGTACGCTGCTGGCAATGCCAATAGCAACGGCGACAACAAATGGGACCCCTAGCAATTGATACAGCACACCCTGTGCTGCAAGCTCTACAATTCCTATCCATCCCGCAAAGATGGTAAGCCCTGAAAAGGCAGCAACTTCGGCTGCCATTGAGACACCTGAAGCATAGCCCATTTGACGTTGGTCGGCCCAATCAGCCCAAGATTGACCTGTTTTTTCACGGACAAAATAAGTATGGCGAATGCTGGGGGCATACCAAATATAAGCCATAAGTGTCATTGCCATCGACCAACGCACAATCGTTGTCGCAATAGCTGATCCCTCCGCCCCCATTTCAGGTGCGCCGTAATGACCATAAATCAGGGCATAATTGGCACACACATTAATAATATTAGCGATGATCATGGCGTAAAAACCAATACTAGGGCGCTTTATTCCTTCTAGGAACATACTACAATTTAAAAACAGTAAATGCCCTGGAACGCTTAACAATAATAACTGGGTGATGCGCCCAGCACGCTCAGCTTCTTGGGGGTTTTGCCCCAACAGCGACAACCAAAAGCTAGCTGGCCATATGACAGCGATCATCACTACACCAACACAAAGAGTATAGGGGATCGTGCGCCGCCAAACGCGGCCACATTCGCGGTAATTTTCTTGGCCGTATGCATTGGCAGTATAAATCAAAACCCCGGTCATTAAGCCAATGCCAACAACCAAGGCAAACGACATGATGCCAGTATTTGCCAAATTGAGCCAAGCTAGGTGTTTGGTCGCATAATGCCCGACCATCGCGGTATCGACGATGGCTAATAACATCAGACCGATTCGCATACAGGTCGCAGGCACAGCAAGGCGCACCAATTCACTGAAATGGCGCTTTAGGCGCTGAAAATACCAAGCGCGGCTGTGTTGTTCTTCAATTTTCCACATGGGATGATGACTTCATTACTAACATTCGAGCTTTGATCATTTCTAATCTAAATAAAATTTGTGACCAAAAAATTTATGACCAAAAAAATTTATGACCAAAATAATTTATGAAAAGAAAGTTTCTTATGTTACTGCTAATGCTAAATAATAGATTCGTCAAAAGAATCTTATCGGGAATTTTACTGGAGAATTTTTAGGGAATCTTTAAGGGGTAGGGATAGATGCCTAATAATAACCAAAAAGAAAATAATCAAACAACAACGGCAGTTGCCGCAAATGGCCAACCGCTTTCTTATGGCCCATATCCAGAATTATCAGTACACGCGGTTCTTGTTGGCTATTTTTTAGGGGCTATAATTGCTTTGTCTATCGGCTATGCATCCCTGACACTCGGTTTTTCTATCGAAGGGTCGGAACTGGCGGCGATCTTAGGATTTGGTATTTTGCGGGGTATTTTACGGCGGCGTTCAATCATTGAAAATAATGTCACCCAAACGGTGGCAAGCGCTGTGAACGGCGCGTCGTCAGGGATGATGTTTTCAGTGCCTGCGATTTTTATCTTGGGCTATGGCACCCAGTTTGACCCCGTTACCTTAACCTTTGGGGCCATTGCTGGTGCATTCCTCGGTATTGCTTTCATCATTCCTTTGCGCAAGCAAATGATTGACTATGAGCGCCTTACGTTCCCAGGCGGTGTTGCTGTGGCGTCGATTTTAAAATCACCAGGTGCTGGTATTGAAAAAGCAAAGCTTTTGTTAGGGGCTATGCTCATCTCTGGTGGCTTACATGTGATCAGCAGTTATACAGGGGTTTCCAATTATGACCTAGGCGCATTGATAGGCATGCCAGGCTATATGAATGGTGTATGGTTTTTATCCTTAATGACTGTGGGGGTTGGTTTTATCGCTGGTCGCGGCGGCCTTGCCTTTATTATCGGTGGCTATGTCTGTTACTGGTTTCTCGCCCCCATGTTGGACATCACGGGATTATTTCCAGTGGTTGATGGTGCCACAGTTGATACACCAAACCAATTGCGATTGATGCTGTACCGTCCTGTGGGCATTGGTATGTTGATCGGCGGTGCTGTGATTGGGGTGCTGTTTGCTTTCCCCATGATTGCCAGTGCGGTAAAATCCATGCAATCTGCCTCAAGCTCTGGGGTGCTGGGCGCGAAGGATGAAATGCCCATAAAGCTATTATATTTTGGTATTGCAGGGGCAACGGTATTGTTGATCATTATGGCGGTGACATCATCCAGTGAAGTTGGCCTTGTTCGCGGTTTAATGATGGGTGTGCTCGGCACGCTGTGGATATGGATGGCTGGGGTGATTTTATCCGAAGCCATTGGCCGGACCAATTGGTCTCCTTTGTCGGGCATGACATTAATTGCCGTGACGTTACTGATCATTATCACTCAAAGTTTTGGCGGCATGAGCGACGGCCAAGCGATTGTCGCTGCCATAACAGTGGGGGCGGCCACGTGTGTCGCCATGAGCCAAGTCACCGACCTGATGTTGGACATGAAAACGGGTTACTTGGTTGGTGCAACACCGCGCATGCAACAGATGGGGCAATTTTTTGGCGCTTGGCTTGGGCCGATCTTGATTATTGGCCTGATATTCTTGTTGCATAACGTTTATGGGCTAGGATCAGACAAGTTACCAGCCCCGCAGGGCCAAGCGCTGGCCAGCATGGTATCAGGCATTTTGGGCGGTGATGTACCCATTGAAAAATATATCGCGGGGGCGGCGCTTGGCGCACTGTTATCCGCGGTGCAAGGCGGGCTTGGCATCACAGTGGGTCTTGGCTTTTATCTGCCCTTTAATATTGTGCTGACCTATTCACTGGGGACCTTGATCCGTGAAATCACTGACCGAAAATTAGGGCAAAGCTGGTCCGATAATAAGGGTATTCCTATCGCGGCTGGATTGATTGTCGGCGAAGCGTTGGTCGGTGTAGGTTACGCTGTTTTTGTTATTTTTGGGTAAAGTTAAAGACCAATTACAAGAAGGATAAAAAGATGTTAAAAGCTGCAAAATTATTGGTTGTTCTTGCTTTTCTTGGTGGCGCTTTCCTTGCAAGTCTTGACCCGCTTTTGATGAACTGGGCTTATTTTATCCCTGTGATGATATTGGGGCTGATCGGGGTTGTGATAACCAAAAAAGCAGATAGTAAGGCCGCGAAAGATACATCACGTCTTGATGTGAACCGCCGTGACTTAAGCACTAGCCTAGCCAATATTGTGACGAATTTAGAAACATTGAATGGTAGGAAGGATCATATCCCAACCTACGACATGCGCTTTGAAATTGACAAATTATTCCGCGAGGACCTGACAAAATTTGCTGATGCACGCGAAAGTATGAAGCATCTGTTTGGCCTGCAAAAATATGCGGATGTGATGTCTAGTTTTGCCTCTGGCGAGCGTTATATCAACCGGGTATGGTCCGCATCTACAGACGGATATGTTGACGAAGTTTTGCTGTATGTTGAAAAGGCTTTACGGCAGTTTCAACATGCTCGCAACGAATTTGATACGGCTCTGGCCCACGTGAATACTTAGACAACTGATGATGAAAAAGGATAAATTCTATGCATAAATTTCTGTCAACAATCAGTGCTGCTGTATTTCTGGTTTCAACCAGTTTGCAAGCAGCTGACACCTATATCACCGCCGATGCAATGGTCGACGTAATAACAGGCAAGCTTGTGCGAAATCCCCTAGTGATCATCAAAGATGACACGATTATAGGCGTTGGGACGCAAGGCAAACTCAAAATCCCGTCTGGCGCAGACCATATTGATTTAAGCGGTCAAACGATTATGCCAGGCTTTATGGATATGCATGTGCACTTAAGCAGCGATGCTGATGCTGGCTTTTTTAATAGTTTGAGCTATTCGGCTGCCCGCCAAGCAGTTGTGGCAGTAAAAAACGCTAAGGTTAGTTTGATGGCTGGTTTTACAACGGTGCGCGATCTTGGGGCATCGGGCTACAGTGTGATTGCTGTCCGCGACGGCATTAACGCGGAGGAGATCATAGGCCCGCGCATTTTTGCGGTTGGTCATGCGCTTGGTGTAACGGGGGGACACTGTGATACCAATATTTATGCCCCTGAAATGCACTATACGGCTGATGGTGTTGCTGATGGCCCGTGGGCGGCAAAGGCCAAAGTGCGTGAAAATATCAAATACGGCGCTAATGCGATTAAATTTTGCGCGACAGGCGGCGTGTTTAGCAAAGGCACAAAAGTCGGGGCGCAGCAATATAGCCTGACTGAGATGAAAGCCATTGTCGAAGCAGCCCACTTGCGGGAGGTCACCGTCGCAGCGCACGCCCACGGCACTAGCGGTATCAAGGATGCCATACGCGCGGGTGTTGACAGCGTGGAACATGTCAGTTTTCTGGACGGGGAAGCCATCGAAATGGCGGTGGAAGCAGGAACTTACCTGTCCATCGATATTTATAATACTGAATATACTTTGGCCTTTGGGGCTTTGAACGGAGTGCCAGAAGAAAACATTAATAAGGAACGTTTGGTGTCAAAAGCCCAGCGCGACAGCTTCACGGCTGCGGTAAAAGCTGGGGCAAAAGTGGTGTTTGGCAGTGACGCGGGGGTTTATCCACACGGCGATAATGGTAAGCAATTTTCCCGCATGGTGCAGTTTGGCATGACCCCGATGCAAGCTATTCAAGCCGCTACAAATGTTAGTGCCGATCTAATACGCATGGGGGACACTGTTGGTTCAATTAGCGCTGGCAAAATCGCAGATATTGTGGCCGTTGCTGGTAACCCGCTTGACGATATCAGCGTGTTAGAAGACGTTACATTCGTTATGGCGCGGGGCAGGGTGGCTAAAAAATAACTTTAACTTGCGTATTTTGAATAAAACCTTAAATTAAACAGTCCATGTTTTCAGGAGTGCTTCTTGGGGGTTTCTTATGCGCATTTTATTTTGTTTTTTAGTTTTGATTGTCACTAGCTTGCCTGCCGTCGCTGCCAAGTGGACAGAATATAAAACACCAAATTTCGTGATTTATTCTACAGCAGGCAAAACAAAAAGCGTTCAACTGATACAAAATTTAGAAATTTTTCATCAGCATTTATTGGATATAACTGGTGTTGAGACAATACCCGCAGATGTACCTCTCACAATTTATTTAGTTGGTCGCCATCTCACTTATGTGTCACTGACCGATTCGAAGAGTACCGCAGGCAGATACCAAAATACACATGATGGTCCTTTTGCTATTGCTTTGGCTGAAAGAAAACGATGGGAGTTTGGAAATGACCCCTGCGAAACGATCTATCATGAATATGTGCACTATTTTATGTATCAACATTCTCAGGCGTGGTTTCCTACATGGTATAGTGAAGGATTTGCTGATTATCTATCAAGCTTTGTGGTAGATCGAAATATTGTAAAATTTGGATTAGAGGTGAAAATGCGCTTACCAGTTCTATCTGGGAAGAAAATTTGGGTCCCTTTTCATGAAATTATGGAAACAAATATTAGGGAAGCTAAAGGTGTTAGAAGACAGGTATCTAAACAACTGTTTTATGCTCAAAGTTGGCTACTCACACATTTTCTGCATCACCAAAATGGTTTTTATCAAAAGCTTAATGATTTTTTAGTTGAAATTGGTCAAGGGGCGAACTCAGTGGAGGCATTAGACCGTATCTTTGAGATATCGCCCGAAAAATTAGATAAATTGGTCAGAGATTACTGGAATAAGGGCCGCTTAGAATATGTTGACTATAAAATAGCCACAAATAACCTTGTAATTCCCACAGCTCGAAAATTAAATAAACAAGAAAAACTAGCCATCGATGCAAATGTTATTCGATTATTTAATCATAAAAAGTCTGGCGAAAAAAAGCTGTTGAAATTAGTGAAAAAATCCTCTGGCTCGGATGATGTGCGTACTGCCCTTGCTTTCTATTATGCAAGCAAAAAAAAGTGGGAGAAAAGTTTGCAGGCCCTTGGTGACGTGACACATATTAAAGATCGCTCGCTTGCAGTAAACCGCGCTTTTGCCTTGATTTTACTGTACCGCGATACGGAAAGTATGTCACGGCCCCCGCAGGTAAAAGAAGCCGTAATGAATGACATTCGGCGCATTCTTATCCGCGCTGTTAACACGCATCCCAATGACGCGCAGGGGCGCTTTGCTTATAGTTTCAGCTATATGAACCCAAACTTAATCCGCGATTTGCCGGCAAAAAAGAAAAAAGCCCTGCAAAATAATATGGAGATCGCCTATTATCTAGCCCCGCAACGCCGTGATATTGCTTACTGGTATGCTGTGTTGCTCAAAAACTTCGATGAAGACAATGAAGCCTGTTTGGTGATGAAAAAACTAGTCCGACAAACAGATTTATCTGTGCGGCAAATAAATCACAACAAGCGCGCCATCGGCATGAAAAAAGACGAAGATTTTCAGTGCTAAATGGCCTAAGTGCTTCAGACTAGCTTATGGGTATCCCATCTCAGTCACATCTCATTTTGGGCTAATTTGTAGGTCCATTTACCATATATATACATGCCGCCCGCTGATAATATCCCAACACTTGCCATGATGTACCACACAGTGCCGATACTGTTGGCAACGTATAATTGGTTCGTGAGTGTTGCTGCATCAACACCTGTGACACTGACCAGTTTTTCAAAGGCTTCTCCGATAGGCACCGATTGAATTTCAGCCAGCGTTAAGCCATTATCTGCCAGCACTTGGCGGCTGATCTGTTCTTTGGAAGCATATTCGCCGTAAAAATATTGCCCAAGGTAACTTTCAGCCATCCAACCGATCCCAAAGGGCAACTGCGAAAACCCAAGATACATGGCTTTTTTCTGGTTCGGTGCGATATTGCCAAGATACTCGCTACACTTGGGTGAAGATAGCATTTCGCCGAACGAAAAAAGCACTATACCAAGCACAATGAGCCACACTCCATTAAAGCCGCCAAAAATAATTAAGGTACAGCTTGCGAGAAATGTACCAAGCGCCATCGAACTTGTTGCCCTGATTTTGGCAGACCAACCAGCCACCAAAAAGCAAATTAACATTATCAGCATGGCATTAATATTAACCAGCCCTTCAGGATAAACGGTTTGACCATCCTTGCTCATACCAAGGGCGAAGATGAATAGTCCATTGTCAGTTCCACCAGCACCAAATAAACCTTGCACGAACGGCTTTGTGTCTACCCAGTCACGGAAATACAAAGGTCCCACATCCCAGAAAATCATCAGCATGAACCAAAAGCCTGAGAACAACACAATATATCAAAGCAAAATCGGCTTCATAAGTTCCCGCAGGCTGTCGCGCCACAATGCTTCTTGTTTGATTTCACCCGCACGCACCTTACGAATATGCTCAAGGCGTTCGTCTTTGTTTGGTTCTTTGTAAGTCAGAAGCAGTAAGAAATTAAGCGAGATAATCGCCGCGCACGCATAAAAAATATAGCTCCAATCCAGTTGACGTAGTTGCACAGCAATAAGCGGCCCTAACCAGCCGCCAATATTTACGGTTTGATAAAAAATGCCCCACGCCATGGAACTGTTTTCCCGCCCCGTTGTATTAACAATCGTACCCTGAATCCCAGGCTTGAAAACCCCTGTGCCAATCGCCAGTGTTACAACACCCGCCGTAAAACCCCAAAATGTCGGGAACAGGGCCATCAATAAATACCCAATAATTTTTAAAACTGTCGAGGCAAAAATAGTTTCCTTGTAACCGTAGCGGTCTGATAGGCCGCCAGTGAATACAGGGACAAACGCTTGAAGCGTCGCCCAAATCAAAAAGATGATACCAACTTGTTTCTCAATCAAGCCTAAGCCACCGCGCGAAACAGCGTCTGTGGCATATAGATTTGATGATTGCCGCACACCGTAATAAGCTAGGCGTTCAACCATCTCCATACCCCCGCAAATCCAAAAGACATAGCTCAGGCTACCAATGGCCGCCCATAGCCCAAGTTGCTCAACATCACGGATCGTTGTTGAATGATTATTTGATGGTGTTGCCGTCATACCTACCCCTTTACGCTGTGCCCGCTTGCTTAAGACTTTATAGCGTGCGTAGCAAATATGAGTAATAGATAACGTGTAGCTTTCTCAGTCAACAGTAGAATCGCGGATGAGCCATCCGTCTTTTAGATTTAATGGTTTTGAACCCTAGTGGGTTATGGCTAAAATGTTAACGTTTTCCGCCCGAAAGATTATTTTTTCCCTTATAGGTGAGAAATAACAGACTAATGAGATACTGTTAAACATTCTTTCACATATGCCTGCTTATCTGATAGACAAGTATTCATTTAGCAAAGGTCGTCGTCGTTTATGGACATTGTTCCTAAAATTTTAATTGTTGATGATTTAAAAGTTAATCGGATGGTTCTGCAAAAAATCTTGGCTGAGATTACCTGTGAAGTCATCGAGGCTGATAGTGGTGCCGAAGCTTTAAATTTAGTGGAAGATCATGATTTTGCCTTGCTTCTGCTAGATGTGCATATGCCTGTCATGAATGGTTTTGAGCTAGCCGCAAAACTTGGCGAGAATTCCAAAACCGCCGACAAGCCCATTATTTTTGTAACTGCGGCTGCAAGTGACGTGAAGTCGCAGTTACAGGGGTATAAATTTGGCGCTGTCGATTATATTGAAAAACCGATTGAAATTCCGATTTTACTGGCAAAAGTAAAAATTTTCCTTGAGCTTTATGAGAAGAAAGCTTGGCTCAGTTCCGCCGTTGAAGAATTGCAAAGCCTGAATGCGCAGTTACAAAACGAGATAGAACGCCGAAAAGAAATGGAAGAACAATTACGCACGATGGCGCTTACAGATGTTTTGACGGGTCTTTCCAACCGTCGGGCAATGACCAAAATCGCAGCCAAGGAACTGGCGCGTGTACGACGTGAGGGGGGACCTTTGTTTTTGGCAATTATGGACGTGGACTTCTTCAAGAAAGTCAATGATACATATGGACACGAGGCAGGGGATGAAGCCTTGCGAGTGCTAGGGCGGCTGAGCCAAGATTTTTTCCGCGAATCTGATACAGTCGCCCGCATAGGCGGCGAAGAGTTTGCAATTTTATGCCCCGCAAGTGCAGGAACCGAAGCCTCGGTCCCGCGTTTTGACGAGTTCCGAACAAGGGTCAGCGAGACCGAGATTGTGTGCGGTGAGGACCGCCTGAATATAACGGTGAGTATTGGCGTGGTCACCAGCCTTGAAGAAAACGGCAGTTTTGAAAGCATGTTCAAAATTGCCGATAAACGTTTATATCACGCTAAAGCAAACGGCAGAAACCAAGTTGTTTTGCAATAGATCACTTTAATGGGTGGGCGCTGTATGCACACTGCCCAATGTTAACTTAACCTTGCATGTCTTCAAGCTCGACCCCTTTAGTTTCCTTCACTAATTTCAAAACAAAAACCGCTGAGATCAAAGCAAATGTAGCATAAAGCCCATAAGCTGTCGCCAGACCAATCGTCGCCAGCATGATTGGGAAAGTCATGGTAATGGCAAAATTGCTGCCCCACTGGAATAACCCTGCAACAGCAAGACCCGAACCGCGAATTTGATTCGGGAACATTTCACCCAGCATAACCCACATTACAGGCCCCCAAGACCCATTGAAAAACATGACATAAAGATTAGCCGCGATGAGCGCTAATAGCCCCATATTATCGCTGAGAACCAAATCACCATCCGTGTCTAAACTGCCTGTCGAGAATGCAGTCGCAACAAGGATTAAACTTATCGCCATACCAATGGAGCCGATCAACAAAAGCGGTTTTCGACCAATTTTATCAACTTGTGTGATGGTGATCAGGCATGCTGCAATGCTAAGCCCGCCTGAAATAATATTGATCATCAAGGCATCGGCTTCGCTGAAACCAACCGCTTGCCACAGCACAGCACCATAATAAAAGACTACATTAATTCCAACAAGCTGTTGAAATGTCGCTAAGCCAATACCAATCCAAACAATCGTGCGGATTTTCCCCGATGATTGATCAATAAGATCAGATAATCTTGGTTGGTGATGGTCTTCGGCTAAAGAAGCCTCGATATCATTGACTTTGATTTTTGCAGCCTTGGCACCGCTGATTTTTGTTAGGACCGCTTGGGCTTTTTCTGCGGCGCCAATGGTGACCAAATAACGCGGACTTTCAGGAATAAACAATAAAGCGACAAAAAAGCCTACTGCGGGAATAAGTTCCATCCAAAACATCCAGCGCCATGCTTCAAAACCAAGCCAGAAAATCTCAGTAGAGGCACCCGCCGAAAGGGCCAGAATATAATTACTGATAAAGGCAATGAACAGTCCTGAAATAATCGCAATCTGTTGCACAGTTGTCAGTCGACCTCGAATATGACTTGGGGCGATTTCACTGATATAAGCAGGCGACATAACGCTCGCAGCCCCAACCGCCATGCCGCCAATCACCCTGTATAGGATAAATTCAAGTGAACTTGTGGCAATACCAGACCCCCAAGCACTGATGATAAACATTATCGCTGAGACCAGCAACAAAGACCGCCGCCCAAACCTGTCTGCCAGGCGACCAGCAAAAAAGGCACCGATGGCACAGCCAATTAACATGCTTGCAACATTAAAGCCCGTCCCTGCACTGTCGGACGCGAAGGCAAGCTGAAGGCCGTCAACAGTGCCATTGATGACACCGCTATCAAAGCCAAATAAAAACCCCCCTAATGTTGCGGCACACGCGATCAATATAGTATAGATTAGGCTACCTTGGTCATTGCTTTCGCTCATTGATTATCCCCTTGTTATTGCTTTATCCTGCTGGCTTGAACGCGCTGCTCGTTAAGCCCCCTTAACCATTCATATCATCTGATCTGCTAATGGAAACGTTGGTTTCGTTTATTCTTTCAATTTTCAGGTCAAACGAAAGCTCCAACGCTTTTAACAGTGCCTCGGTTTCACCTGCCTTGAATATACCACCGATTTTTAAATCAGCGATAGATGGATCTGACAAAGTGATTACCTGATCCGTATAACGGGAGACTTCATCAATGACATATTGCAAGTTTTCCTCGTCGAAATGAAGCCTGCCTGCCCGCCATGAAAGTTCCTTTTCTATCGTGTCTGACTTCACCTTCGTAATCGTTGAAACAGACGCTTCAATCACCATTTTTTCAAAGGGTTCCAGCAGGGCCTGATAGGGCAACGTTGGCCTTTCTAATTCGATTGTTGTCACTTGCTCAGGTTCTGGGCTTAAAATACCCACCACCCCTTCGGTGACTGTAATGTTTACGCCGCTAGCGGTTAAACGAACAGCAAAGGCTGTTCCTACAGCACTGATCTGTTTACTGGCAGCAATCACATCAAAAGGCCGTGCTGGGTCTGACGTGATATCAAAATGCGCTTCACCGCGCGTAAGTTTTACTAGGCGGCGCTTCTTTTGGTAGCTGACTTTGACCTCGCTATTGGTATTCAAGTGTACGATAGATCCATCGTGCAATTTGAATTCTGCTTGCTCGCCGATCGCTGTTGCATATGTATTAAATGTAAGTGGCGCTAGAACCACGAATGGTTCATTTTTCCCTGAAAATTGATTGGACGGTGTAAATTCGGTGATACCTATGAACATAATGGCAAGAACTGTCGCTGTTGCCACTAAGCGGCCAACAATATATCGCTTGGTACTTTGTCCACTGTTGATTGGCCTAGACAGTGTTCTTACACTGGTTTTGACAAGCTCAGCGTCCGTTTCAAACAACCTGTCAAGCGCATTCTCGGTACCCAGCCACGCTGTTGCCTCAGCGCTTAAAGCCTTTGCGTGCGCGGGACTGCGGCCACACCATTCTTCCAGTGCAGCACGGTCTTCTTTGCCAAGGGGTCCTTGCTCCAGCTGTAAAACCCAAGCAGCCGCTTCATGACGGATGCCATCTGAATCAAATTTTCTATCTTCTAGTGACATGGTTCATATCTTTTGTATTTTCACTGGGCGTGTGTACATGATTTTTCTTGCTGCGTACAGTGTACCCGCGTTTATTCATTTCCGCCGTTGTCCTATTCATTGCGGCGATGAGGTGTTTTTCAACGGTGCTTTCTGCAATTCCCATTTTACGTGCGATCTGCTTTTGCGACAGTCCTGCTACTTTTTTGAGTAAAAAAGCTTGTCTGCTTTTGGGGGGTAGGGATTTCGCTACCTCCATAAAAACGTCAAGCTTTCTTGAATAATGGAGTTTTTCTTCCGCATTTGCTTCTTCGGAACAAGCTTCAAAACCTGTAAGGTCTTCGATGTTTTTAGCCAGTGTCCTTTGTTTGTCTTTTTTCGTCTTCAGGGCAACATTTCTTGCAACTCGAAAAAAATATCCTTTTAGGGAAGAGATTTCATTGCTTGCGGCTTGTCCGTGTACGCGTAAATAGGTTTCTTGTAATGTATCATCCACATCATCGGGATTAACCAGCACCCGCGCCACAGACGCAGCAAGGGCTGCTTTTATCTCCGTATAGACCGAGAAGGTAGGATCAGTATTTCGATCACCAGATGTCATGGTAGGCACATTCCCCTTATAAAATTTTGCCTTTATTGACGATGCATGAACATAACCATAATACTTAAAGAGCATCTAAGTCAGAAAATCCTCCAAATGCATATGAAAAAATTCTGTGGAGTTCACTGGAATGGTTCATATAAGGCATGGTCAAAAGAACAGATATTTTAGGCCTATGCCCCTATTGCGCAATTTGGAACTGACCTATAGTCTTTTCACAGCCTTAACTGAGGTTAAAATACGCCAAAGCAAGAAGCTATAGCCAAATGCAGTGAATTTTGATCCTCTCATTTGGCTATAAATATTGGTGTCGGTTCGACTTACTCCCAAGGGTTCAGAGAATAATAAGATCATTATTCATTGGCCTCGCTATAATAAAATTTATATTTTTTTAGAGGATTTTATTTTCCATGCGCTCTTTAGGTTTCAGGTTACAATGCAATAGGCAGTCATACGGCATGTCACAAAATTTGATGACATCTGTTAGCCGATCAGTGTCGCTTACGGCAATTGCTGCCGTGATGCTGGGTAGTGCTGGTGATACTGAAGCTTACGACAGGGAAACAGAACCGATTATTACAGGGCCGATCAATATTGAACGCACAACTGCGGACAAGGCTTTGATAAAAATCGGTGATCACTATGGCAGAATGATCATTTTCCCTGCAAGTATTGCTAAGCATGTATCAGTTGGTGGCGTGAAAGGTGAGCTTGATTCCGATCAGGCCCTGAAAAAGCTACTAGAGGGGACTGGCCTTATTGCACTTGTAACCGAAGACGGGGTTATTGCCATAAAGGCAACACCTGTATTGGTTAAACGCATTAGGGAGGAAAAATTGCGATATTTTGGTATTAAACATAAAATTCTTGCGACAGCGTCAGCGTCAGTGATTGCTGCCGCTGGTGCCGCTGAGGCGCAAGACGGCATGGCTGATGCATCGGGCGCGTCTGAGTATGAAGAAATCGTTGTGAGCGGCATTAGACGCAGCTTAAAAGATTCTGCGGATGTGAAGTCACGTTCATTAGGTGTTGTCGATGCGGTTTCTGCGCAGGAAATTGGCAAGTTTCCAGACACGAACCTAGCGGAATCTTTGCAACGTATTTCAGGGGTTTCTATTGATCGTTCAGGCGGTGAAGGACAGCTTATTACGGTACGTGGCTTTGGTCCTCAGTTCAATACTGTGTTATTTAATGGCCGGCAGATTGCCACTGAAAATCAGTCCCGTGCCTTTAGTTTCGACACTATTGCGTCCGAACTGGTGAGCGGCATTCAAGTTCATAAAACATCTGCGGCAACCTTGCAGTCGGGGGGTGTAGGGTCGACCATCAATATCACCACAGCGCGCCCTTTTGAAATCAATGACCTGAAAATTGCAGGGTCTGCGTCTGGTAATTACGAAGAAAATGACGACAGTATTAGCCCTTCTGTTTCTGGTCTGATTAGCAATACATTTGCCGATGACCGCATTGGTGTTTTGTTTGCGGCCTCCTACCAAGAACGCAGCACACGCCTTGACCAAGCGCAAACCGATGGTTGGCTTGAAAACGTTGGTATACCTGTTGCTGAATTAAATGGGGGTTCAGGGCATAGCGGCAACGTTTTTTCACCGCGTAATTTTGATAATAAAGTGACTTTTGAGGAACGCAAACGCACCAACGCGAGCCTCGTGTTGCAGTACCGCGCTCTTGAAAACCTAGAACTTACTGTCGATGGTCTTTACTCGGATTTTGGTATCCGCACTGATGCAACGTCATTTGGTCACTGGTTTACTGCCCCAAATGTTGAAAATGCAACAACTGATGCTAATGGCACAGTGATTGATTTGTATCAAGAAGTCGGTCTCGCAACGGATTTTCATTCGAAAAAATTTGATCGTTTGACCGAGACGACATCAATAGGCTTTAATGCGGATTGGGATGCCAAGGAAAGTCTGAATGTTAAATTCGATGCTAATTATTCCAAATCTGAGCGAGAAGCAAATAATGGCGGCGGTGACCAATTATCACTGATCGGCTATGCTAACCGTGTTCGTTTCCAAAGCGATGACCAAACCTTACCTTGGGTGAGTGATTTTGATACTGCTAACCCTAATATTTTCAGCGGACAGCAAGAAATTGATGGCGTTGCTTACCAAGATGGGGTGACCCCTTCTGGTGTTTCTGATTATTTGGATCCGGCAAATAGCCGTTCGCATGTGATGCTGCGGCGCGGTTGGGCTGTTGAAGACGAAGTCAAGCAATTCCGTATTGATTCAACATGGGATGAAGGTGATGTTTCGGGCTTGATGGCTGTGCGTTTTGGGGTTCAGTATACGGACGAATCAAAAGCCTTAACCCGTTGGGATAACGAAGGTGTTGGTATTCATTGCACCTATTGCGGTTATCCAGATGACCCTGTTATTCCTGATGCGACGCAGTCTGTCTTTGATGCAGGGGATGACTTTTTGTCTGGTGTTAGCGGTTCCGATCGTTTGTTTACCCAGTGGTTAGGCCATGACGGCGAAGCACAGTTTGCCTTCTTGGAACAACAAAGCGGATTAAGCTTTGATGCTGTTCGTCGGGACAATTCATACGAAGTGAATGAAAAAACCTTCGCGGCTTATGTGGATTTTGACATGGCGGGTGAAATTGCTGACATGCCCCTCATCGTCAATGCTGGGGTTCGTTTCGAAACCACCGATGTAACTGTGCTGGGAACACAGGCCCCCGTGGTTCGCTTAGATATTTTAGATGCGACAGAAATGCTTGCAGCTTTTGGGCCGTCTGAAGCGATTGAAGCCGATGCATCTTATGATGTGCTATTACCAAGCTTAAACGTAAAATTAAACGTAACAGATAATCTGGTGGCACGGTTTGCTGCGTCTAGAACTCAGACCCGCCCAACGTTGGAGAGCATGGCGCCCGTGACAGTGATCACAACAACCCGCCAAGGCGGCGATCTAACGTCTACCAGCGGAAATCCAGGGCTGGAGCCTTTTCAATCAGATAATCTTGATATCTCGTTGGAATATTATTATGGCTACAACAATTATGTTTCCGTTGGGGCGTTCCGCAAGGACGTAAGCAATTTTATCGTCAATGGCACAGCGGACCAAACGTTTGACCTACCAAATGGTGGCCAATTAGTTGATCCGTCAACAGGGAGTGATGTGAATGCAGCAGACGCCAATGACGGGGTTGCGGTCTTTACAGTCACACGCCCCTTCAACGGTGAAAGCGCAGTTGTCAGCGGCCTTGAGATAGCAATGCAGCATACGTTTGGTGAAAGCGGCTTTGGCTTTCAGGCCAATGGCACGCTGGTGGACAGTAACACCACCTTGGACCCTGCAGACGTAACGCAGGTTTTTGCCCTAACAGGTTTGTCCAATTCATTCAACTTGGTTGGCTTTTATGAAAAAGGGCCATATCAGGTGCGCCTTGCCTATAATTGGCGTGATAAATTCCTGCAATCACTGACCCAAAATAACGGCGACGGTGTGACATTTGTTGAAGCTTACTCGCAGCTTGATTTAAGTACCAGCTATGACATCACAGATGATATTTCAGTATTTTTTGATGCGATAAACCTGACGAACTCAATAGTTAAAAAACATGGCCGCTTTGAAAATCATTTTTTACTAGCCGAAGACAGTGGTCGGCGCTTATCGTTAGGCGTTCGGGCGACATTCTAAAGCTGGAGAACACATACTATCGCTAGCGCTCAGGCACTGGCGGGCAGGCTAAGGCAAGTTGGTAATTTGATCTGGTTTTGGCTATCGCAAGGAGGGGAATTGAATGGCCATTCAGCAAAACACAAGTTATGCTGACAAGCGTATTAAATCCGTTGTTATTGTTGGCGGGGGTTCGGCTGGCTGGATTACGGCTGGTTTGATTGCAGCCCAGCATACGGCTAAAAACAAGCAAGGCCTTAAAGTAACCCTTGTGGAATCGCCCGATGTTAAAACAATTGGTGTGGGGGAAGGGACATGGCCAACACTGCGCTCGACGCTCTTAAAAATGGGTATACGGGAAACCGATTTTATAAAAGCATGTGATGCAAGCTTTAAGCAAGGTGCAAAATTTTCTAAATGGGTTACAGGTGCCAAGGATGATTTCTACTATCATCCTTTGACGCTACCGCAAGGCTTCCAAAATCTTGATCTAGTCCCTCATTGGCATGACTATGCAGATAAAATTTCATTTTCTAATGCGGTTTGCTTTCAGGAACAAATATGCGAAATGGGTTTAGCCCCCAAACTGATCACCACACCTGAATATGACAGTGTTGCCAATTATGCGTATCACCTGAACGCGGGCAAGTTTGCTGAAATGCTGCAAAAACACTGTACAGGAAGCCTTGGTGTTCATCATATTTTGGATCATGTAAAAGGTGTAATAGCTGCAGAAAACGGTGATATTAAGTCGGTGACAACCGCTAACAATGGTGATCTTTCTGGTGATTTGTTTATTGATTGCACGGGATTTTCCTCGTTACTTTTGGGCCAGCATTACGGCGTTCCCTTTAAGGACTGCAGTGATGTTCTTTTTATCGACCAAGCGCTTGCAGTGCAAATACCGTACGAAAGCGAAGACGCTGCTATTGCCTCGCACACAATATCCACGGGACAGCAGGCTGGTTGGATATGGGATATCGGGCTGAAAAACCGACGCGGTGTCGGTCATGTTTATTCCAGCCGCCATTTAAGCGAGGCGGCAGCAGAAGCAGATTTGCTAGCGTATCTTGGCAAAAGGGA
>JABABO010000085.1 GCA_014238195.1 Kordiimonadaceae bacterium
GTGCACCAACCGCCGCAAATGCAGCCCCTTGGCCACCAATAGCATTAATGACAAAATATGTCACAATCGGTGCAAGGACAGGCATTAAACTTGGGACAATCATTTCTTTGATTGCAGCTTTTGTCAGCAAATCAACTGAACGGGCATAATCTGGCTTGGATGTTCCTGCCATAATTCCAGGATTATTTTTGAACTGCTCCCGAACTTCCTCAACCACAGCACCACCAGCGCGGCCAACTGCCATCATACCCATGGCACCAAACAGATATGGTAACAAAGCACCAATCAGCAAACCAACGACCACATATGGGTTCGACAAAGCGAAGTCCACAGGGACATGAGCAAAGAATTCATTCAGATCAGCCGTATATGCACCAAAGAGTACAAGCGCCGCCAGACCAGCTGAACCAATCGCATAGCCTTTAGTCACAGCTTTTGTGGTATTGCCGACAGCATCCAGTGCGTCAGTGCGGTCACGAACATCGTCATCAAGACCCGCCATTTCAGCAATTCCGCCAGCGTTATCCGTCACAGGCCCATATGCATCTAAGGCAACGACCATACCAGCAAGCGCGAGCATAGCTGTCGCTGCGAAACCAAGGCCGATAATGCCTGCTAATTTGTAGGCAATGATAATACCAGCACAAATCACAATTGCTGGCAGCGCTGTCGCTTCAAGCGATACTGCAAGACCCTGAATAACATTGGTACCATGACCTGTTTCCGATGCTTTGGCGATCGACCTAACAGGACGGAACTCAGTGCTTGTGTAATATTCCGTAATCCAAATAATCACGCCTGTTACAACCAAACCAAGCAAGCCACAATAATAAAGGTTTCTACCCGTAAAGTTGCTGTCACCCGCAGAATAGACCGTGTTCATATCACCCAGCGACCACTGCATGGCAAACCACATCACAACCGCTGAAAGCACAGCAGTTACGATAAAACCTTTATATAGTGCACCCATAATGCTTTGGCTTTTGCCAAGCTTGACAAAATATGTTCCGATAATGCTAGTAATGATGCAACTACCGCCGATGATCAAAGGGAGTTCCATTATGTCAGCAGCGCCATTTGCCATAAACAAAGCAGATAAAACCATCGTGGCCCCGACTGTTACAACATAGGTTTCAAACAAATCAGCCGCCATGCCCGCGCAGTCACCAACATTGTCACCAACATTGTCAGCGATAACCGCTGGATTACGTGGGTCATCTTCTGGAATACCCGCTTCGACTTTGCCGACAAGGTCAGCGCCAACATCAGCACCCTTGGTAAAGATACCACCGCCGAGACGCGCAAAAATGGAAATAAGCGAAGCACCAAAGCCAAGTGATACTAAAGCATCAACAACAGTACGGCTGGTAGGCTCTATCCCCATTGGACCTATAAGTAGCGTATAATAGCCTGCAACAGCGATCAGCGCCAAACCAGCCACCAACATACCGGTAACAGCACCAGCACGAAATGCCACAGTTAAACCTTCTTGCAAACCAGTACGGGCAGCTTCCGTTGTGCGTACATTCGCCTTAACAGATATGAGCATACCAATATAGCCAGCCATACCAGACAACACGGCCCCGATAACGAAGCCAATTGTAGCAAGAGTGCCAATCGCAAAATAAAGACCAATTGCAACAACAATGCCTACAACAGAAATTGCACGATATTGACGATTTAAATAAGCTTGTGCGCCTTCTTGAATAGCACCAGCGATTTCTTGCATCTTTTCAGACCCAGCACTTGAAGCTAGAACTGATTGACGCGTAATGATGCCATAAATAACGGCAAGAACACCGCACCCTATGGCAGCGTATAATACATTCATGGGAAACTCCCCCTTATAGTTTAAATAATTAGCTCTGCTAAAGGCAGTACTGTAAAAATCTACTATACTACGCGCTAAACACAGCCCGAAATTCTTGGATATATCCTCTTTCATTTCCTTGAAGGAATATCACGGATTTACTGTATGTAGGAATGTACAAATATGCAAGTCTTTAGAGGGTGTTTCTACTGACTTGTCGCAATTAACAAGATTCTGCAAAATCTTCACATTGTTAATATATGTGGTTTCTTCTTATCAGCAGCGGCAGGAAATTTAGTGCCTAAGATAGCAGGAATACGTATGGGTTTAAAACAGGCCCATGAGAGATTGGCTGGGGTGGTAGGATTCGAACCTACGGTACACGGCATCAAAAGCCGCTGCCTTACCACTTGGCTACACCCCAAAAGAGTTGTGCGCGTTTTTATTAAACTAATCCTCTTGTGTAAAGCTCTTTCTTCTACTTTTTTGAGATGGCACTTATACTTTTTTATCCCCAGTCAAAATATTACTTAAGCCAAGCTTTTAAAGCCCGCTATCTTATGAGGGAAATCCTTGTTTTTCGCTCTTAAACCAGTAAGCTGGCAGGCGCATTTGAAGAGAGGAGAGAGTTTTGACAATTTTGGTGACAGGGGCTGCGGGATTTATTGGCTTTCATCTGTGTGAAACCCTGCTCAGGAGTGGTGAAACGGTACTAGGCATTGATAATATGAATGATTATTATGACCCAAAATTAAAGCATGATCGGCTTTTTAAATTACATCATCACAATGCATTCCGCTTTATACAGGTTGATTTTGGCGATGCCGATACTTTCAACGCTGCTATAGGGGACCAAAATTTTAGCACTATTTTTCATCTAGGCGCACAAGCTGGTGTACGTTATAGCTTAGAAAACCCAGCAGCCTA
>JABABO010000255.1 GCA_014238195.1 Kordiimonadaceae bacterium
AAGATTAATGCTTTCAGTTGCACTCTTTGTGAACACAATTGATTTTTCTGATGTACCAATAAATTTTGCAACCCTTTTTCTGCTATTTTCAAATGCGTTTGTAGCTTTTTCACCAAGCTCATCCGAATAAGTAACGCCGAACCAGCCGTATGGCATTGGCATTGGAAAGCGTTGATCGCCTGTAGGTCTTTTAGCCATAATTAGTCTCCAAAATTATTTATCATGCTTCCCGCATTGTTGACCGAGCAGCAGGTCAGGTAATCAAACCTTACAGGTCTAAACCGTAAACTTTGATGGCATTCTCTCTAAGGAATTTTGGCCATACCTCGTCCTTCAATGGAACATTAGGTAGGTCGTTAAAGATGCGTTCTAAGCTTAGCCCCATGGGGAAGTAACCCGCATACATTATTTTATCAGCTCCACGCGTATTGGCATAATCTATGATCGCTTTGGGATAGTGTTTGGGAGCAAATGCGCTTGTAGAATAATAAAGGTTGGGGTATTTAATCATCAGCTTCACAGCTAAATCTTCCCATGGTTCTGCGCCGTGGCGCATGACAAATTTCAATTCTGGGAAGAACCAACAGACTTCATCGATCAATTCGACTTTCTGTGGTGCCATAGGCAGCCTTGGCCCTGGCACACCCACACAACAGTTGAAAGCTATATCCAGCTCAACACAAGTTGCGTAAATAGGATACCATTTTTTATCATTGATCGGCACTTGCGGACATATGCCACTTGGAAACGCGCTCACAGCTTTAATGCCAAACTCGGTATGGAGACGCTTAATCTCTCGGACCGCTTTCATACCTTCATTGGGATTGGGGCTATAGTCAAAGAAAAAACGATCCTTGTGGTTTTTCCACGCATTCATAATCTCTGGAACATGCTCAGAAAATCCTATTTGCGCCATTTGAATATTATGTTTATCCAATTGCTCAATCGCGTGGGCAACATAATCGTCTTGATTGCCTGTCTTTGGGATGTCATGGAACATATATTGTGCTGGCATCTTAAACATTTTCAGACTCTCGTCATCCAGCAATAATGGTTTGATAAAGTCATACCATTCAGTATTATTTTCGCTGACAGGGATGCCCATCATCAGGTCTATGGCTTTAATATCTTTCATGCAGGAAAACCTTTTATTCTAGACCCAGTTGGTCTTTCAATTCTGATTTAATTATTTTACCCAACGCTGTACGAGGGAAGCTTGTCTCTGTGAAAATAACTTCTTGTGGCATTTTAAAGTGGGCTAGATGCTCACTCACATAGCTTTGCACTTCATCCATCGTCAAATCATGATCGGCCGTGCGAAGGATAACAACCGCTAGTTTTTCGCCGAGCCGCTCGTCGTTTAGGCCGATAGCTGCCACTTCGCTCACACTGGCATGTTCTTGTAATAAAAATTCGATCTCGGGACATGGGATGTTTTCTCCGCCCGAAATAACCATGTCTTTTACACGCCCAGTAATATAAAGCCGGCCATCTGCGTCTAGATGGCCAAGATCACCTGAATGTAACCAACCGTGCTTTAGCATATTGTCAGTCTCTTCAGGGTTATTCCAATAGCCAGAAAAGACAGCAGCGCTTTTGATTAAAATTTCGCCTTGCTCACCTATTTCAGCTTCATGACCATCTGATGTGACAATACGCACTTCACAGCTAGGCAAAGGTTTACCAACAGCAGTTGAATTAGCGAGTAAGTCGTTCCCCACAATCGTGGCAACAGTGCCACCTGCTTCTGATAGGCCGTATCCTGTTCCTGGCACTGCCTGCGGGAAAGTGTTTTTGATGCGTTTGAACCCTTCTGGAGTTTCTGCGGCGCCGCCGATGCCTACAGCAATGAGGCTAGCTGTTGAGTATTTGTCACGGTCTGGATGATGGATTACATCCCACAGCATGGCAGGCACACCCGAGAAAGACGTTATTTTTTCACGGTCAATTAATTGGAGAGCAAGCTGCGGATCCCACTTTGGTAGCATAACAATACGACCACCTATTTGTATGTTTTGCAAAAATACAGCGTGAGATGCTGCGATATGAAACAAGGGAAAGGTCAATAAGGCAGACGGCTGGAAATCTTTGGGTGCTTCTATTTTAATGCCAGCAGTCATCATGCGCTGTTGCATTTCGGCCCCTAGAAAGTAGCCGCTTAAGGCAATATTTTTAAGGGATTGCCCAACAGCATGATGCGTGAACATAGCACCCTTTGGTCGGCCAGTAGTACCCGATGTAAATAAGATTAAGGTATGATCAGCTGATGAAGGGCATGGTGTAGGCCACTTGTTGCCATCAGAAGGACACTTATCAATAAGTGCAGCATATTGCGGATAATTAGTCGATGTGTCCCGCGCCACAATCACCGCACATGGAAGTTCCCCTACAGCTTCAACACGGGCTAGTCTTTTAGGGTCCAGAACAACTAACTTGGCCTTTAGATCGTTAAGCGTGTGCAATATCTCTTCACCAGCCCCCCAGCTATTAATAGGGACCACAATTGCACCTAGTCCTGTCACAGCAATATAACTTATCATCCATTCAGGATTGTTCTGCATCGCAATGGCGACACGGTCCCCTGATTGAACATGAAAAGTCTCATGCATAACAGTCGCTAAAATCTTAGCTTCGGTCAGGGCTTCTTTATAAGTATAGCGTGTCTTTTCATATTGAATGAAGGGGCGGTCATTATACTGTACGGCTGCATCATACATGTGACGCAAAGTAGGCCATGATTCAGCAAAAGCACGACATTCATAGCCATTTTTTTTGATATCCGTAATGGCAAATGCACCGCCGTGACCATATATTTCTGATTGACTCATGCTTTCACTTCCCTCGTACCGTCATGTTAACATTCTGTATAAATGCGTCTACAGGCCTGCTATAATGCTTGAAGGAAAATATAAGAATAAATCTTGAATTTCAAGTGTTTTTTATTATTATTACATCATGAACTAATAAATTGCGTAATTTTTATATATTTTATTTACGCAAAATGACGTTTCGATTCGATGCAAGAAAGCTCCAAAGGTGTTACTCATCGCTGAAATTAGCCAATTATGGTGTAAAATAGTCACAATTAGTGCGCAAATACATAAAAATGTAAATATATATACACTGAAATCGTAAATGTAGTTGACTAAAATTACGCAAATTTATTAAAAAGAAAGATGAATTTAACTAAATTGAGATTTTAGAAGTAGTCTTAGTTTAGTGACTAAAATTGAAAAGGCGCGTTTTGCCGTCTTAATATGCAGGATTAAGGGGAAGCTATTATGGCTCCAGAAGCTAAATACACATCACAGATAAAGATCATTTTAGCTACGGCGATGAGCAGTGCAATGATTTTACCGACATCGCTTGTAAATGCACAAGAGGGCGCTAACCTCATGCTGGAGGAAATCGTTGTTACATCTCAAAAGCGTGAGCAGAGTATGCAAGAAGCGCCACTTGCTATCACAGCGATCACAGCAGAAGGTTTGGAGCTTCGTGGTGTTGTAAATATTGGTGATATGGCAAAATACACACCTAACCTTGTTGTGTCAGAAAATCCAGGCTCTGGTAACTCTTCTTCTATTTTCTCTATCCGGGGCGCAACAACAAACGATATTTTGATCTCGGCAGATAATGCTGTTGCAGTTTATGTTGACGGTGTTGTGGCTTCTAAATCGGTTGGATCAAACTTTGATCTAGCTGAAATTGAACGTATTGAAGTCCTTCGTGGCCCACAGGGCACTTTGTTTGGTAAGAATTCAGTCGGTGGTGCTATTAGTGTTATAAGCAAGAAACCGACAGGTGAATTTGGTCTTGAGGCTACTCTATCAGGTGGTTCAGATAACTTAAAAGGTGGCAAGTTTCATCTAAACCTACCAGCTGCTGGCGAAGTAGGCGAAGGCATGGGCTCTCTTGCCATTAAAGTTTCTGGCCTCATCCGCGAGCGTGATGGATTGTTTGGTTCAACAGAAGGCATCGAAGATGGCTTTAACAATGTAGACCGAAATGGTGTCCGCTTTTCTAGCAGATGGGAGCTAAATGAGAGCTTCAGTGTTGATTATATTTATGATCGCTCAAAAGCGACGGAGAACCAAACACAGTTCCAAATCACTGAAGGTGCAGCACTTGGAAGCATTGCTTCTTTCGCGGCAGCCGCACCTTTTGCGTCTTCCGAGCGTCTAGATTCAGTATCTGGCTCTCCTTTAGCTTTGATGAATGATGGTACTCCATTCCAAGACGGTCTATATTCAAACAGTAAGAATTCGGGTCATAATGTCACGGCAAATTTTAGCCTTAACGAAAATCTAGAAATTAAATATATCTTTGGTAAGCGTGAAACTGAGGTTTCCAACGCAATCGACCTTGATGCAACGCCTCTACCAATTGCACATTTCACTTTAGATTATGACTTAAGCCAAGAGTCCCATGAAATTCAATTGCTAGGATCGAACGAGAGTGAAACACTTCATTATGTTTTCGGAGCTTATAAGTTTGAAGAGAACGGTTATGAAGACGCCTTACAGCATCTTTTCCTTGGTTCACAAGAGAATACATCTCATTTGGCGATTGATAATGCAGGTGAAGCGCTATATGGCCAAGTTGATTGGACACCAATAGATAAGTTAACCGTTACCCTTGGGTTACGTCTGTCAAAAGATGACCGTGAAGCAACAAAAGACATGCAAACGACTGCTGTCTTGCAAGCTGCTTCTATGCACTGTGATGTTGGTGAGGGTCAAAACCCATGTGTCTTCTTTGATGCAGCACCTGGTATGGCGGAGCTTGTGAATTCGAACCCAGCTTTGCAGGGCGCTTATGTCATCGGTAATCCTACTCCTTCTATTATTTTGCCTGGTGGTGATGGTGTTTGTACTTCATTTGCACCAGGTATGCCTTTATGGTTTGATCATCCATTATTTGGCACAGTGCCAACGGGCAGCACCGTGCCAGGGATTCCATGTCTTGGCATTTCAAGCTTTAATGCCACACACAGCCTGAAGGATCAGAATATTGATCGTACATTCCTAGCACGCAACCTAACACTTCAGTACCAGTGGACTGAAGATATGAATACTTATATGCGTTATGCAACAGGTTTCCGCAGCCCAGGCTTTAATGGTCGTGCGGGTGTTGCAAGCTCATTTGCGAAACCATATGAACGCCAAGAAACTTCTTCTATTGAATTGGGTTTGAAGGCGACGGCTATGGAAGGGCGTGTGCGTTATAACGCTGCGATCTTCCGTGAAAAATCAAAGAATGGCTTAAGAACATTGTTCGTGCCAGAAACAGCAAGTAATCAAGTCTTTAACGCAGCAAGCGCTAAAAAATGGGGTGTTGAGGCTGAATTTACTGTAGCAGCTACGGAAAACTTAACATTAAACTTTGCTTATGGGTATCTGAATGTAAGCCAGACCACTGACCTTGAGGCTATTGAAGCACTGGGCCTCACGCCTCCTGCAAATCTTGATGACGTTAATGTCCATGCACCAAAGCATACAGGTAGTGCTGGCCTTCAGTGGGATCAGGACCTTAAAAATGGTTCTCTGACGGCACGTGTCGACTGGAGCTATAAATCGAAAGAATATATGACCCCTTCTTTAGTGGCTGATATATTTGCGCAAAAAGCTTATTCAACTATGGATGCCCGTATCAGCTGGCGTAATATTGAAATTGGCAGAGGCCAATTTGACCTTAGCGTTTGGGGCAAAAACATTACCGATACTAAATACCGCACTATGGGAGTAGATTTCCAGCTGTTCCAAGGCAATAACTATGGTGCACCACGTACATGGGGTATGGACCTTACAACTCGCTTCTAAGCGCTTTGATTAAGATAAAGAGCTAAACAAATTAAAGGGCTGCTGCTAAATATAGTGGGCAGCCCTTTTCGTGAATTCTATCTTTAGGAAAATAGGAATAGCCATGTTGAAAAAATATCTGCTGATTTCCGTGTCTCTATTACCTTTATCGGCTTGTGGGCAGGACCAAAAAGATGAAGATCATCAAAAAAAGAACGGGGCAGCTACCTTAGAAGCTTCGTTGGTGAAATATACCGAAGACCGTGAAGTGTGCACGTCTCAAAATCCATTGAAAACAGCGTATTATGGAGATTTACATGTCCATACATCTTACTCGTTCGATGCTTATCCGGATGGCACGCGAACAACGCCTGAAGATGCTTATGATTATGCACGTGGTAAAGCAATAGCATGGCCACCTTATGATGAAAATGGCCACCCAACACAGATGAATATCATTGACCGCCCTCTTGATTTTGCAGCAGTAACAGATCATTCAGAATTTTTAGGGGAAACCGCTCTTTGCCTCAGTGAAGGCTCTCCTAGCTATAAGAGCAAATCTTGTACAGTCTATCGACAAGGAGGTTTTAAAGCGCTCAATACCTTTGCGCAAATTTTAATAAGACCCCAACCCTCTCGCATCAAAGAAGTGTGCGGGGAAGGCGACTCATTATGCCGCCAAAATTCACGTCAGGTATGGGATAAAATCATTGCCGCAACCGAATCCGCCTATGACCGTAGTAGCGATTGTACTTTCACTAGTTTTATTGCCTATGAACATACTGGCACACCAGGGGTGAGTAACTTTCACAGGAATGTTATATTCCGGAATAGTGACATACCCTTGCAGCCAATCACTTATATAGAAGCGCCATCAGGGCCACATTTATGGAATCAGCTTGAACAAAACTGTACAGATAATTGCGATGTATTGGTGATACCGCATAATTCAAACCTATCTAATGGTCGTATGCTTGTGCCATCTGCAAAAAACATTTCAGGCGTTGAAGCCCAAGTTGAAATGGCAAAGTTACAAGCACGCAGTGAGCCTTTGATGGAAATTTTCCAACATAAAGGGGCGTCAGAATGCATTAATGGGCTACCTGGTGTATTGGGAGAGCCTGATGAATTATGTGCCTTCGAGCAGGTTCGAAAACTGGGAAGTACAATCAATTTACAGGGGAGGGAGATTAAAACGAGTTGGTGTCAAGAAAGTGAAGAAGGTCGTTTCGGTATTATAAATGGCGGCTGTATTAGCCGAAATGATTTCTTACGCGGTGCGTTAACCACTGGCATAAACCAAGAACAAGAATTAGGTGTAAACCCAATGAAATATGGGGTAATTGCATCCAGTGATACGCATATGTCGGCCCCTGGCTCTGTCAAAGAACAGGACTGGAAAGGGCACTCAGCCTATGAAGCGACCCTAACAGGCCGTTTGAAGGAAGGATATATTCCTAACGCAATAAACGGAAACCCTGGTGGCCTTGCTGGCGTTTGGGCTGTGGAAAATTCTCGTGATGCCCTTTTTAACAGTATGCAGGCCAAAGAAGTTTTTGGTACCAGTGGGCCTCGTATCGCACCGCGATTTTTTGCTGGCTGGGGGCTGTCAGCTGATTTATGTCAAGATCCTGATATGGTGAAAAAAGCCTATGATCAAGGTGTGCCTATGGGCGGCGACCTAATAGGAAAAGGCGAGAAACCCAAATTCCTTATAGCTGTAGGGCGCGACCCTGCCAGGGATGCAAACCAATTAGAGCGTATTCAACTGGTTAAAGGCTGGATCGACAGCAAGGGGCAGAGCCATACTAAGGTTATGAATATAGCAGGCAAGTCTGGCAGTTCAAAAATTAACCCAGAGACTGGGGAAAGGTCTGGCATTGGCCATGATAGCTTATGCGCGGTAGCCGTGGATGATGGTTTTAATCCATTGGACTCTGCATGGTATTATGCGCGAATACTTGAGGTCCCCTCTCTCCGTTGGTCACAAGCCCAATGCCTTTCTTTGAAAACTGAAAACCGTCCAAATGAATGCATTAATAACGCACCAAAGGTTATTCAAGAACGCGCATGGACCTCACCCATATGGTATCGGCATTCCAGTGGGGAATTATGAGAACACTATGCTAAATTCCCCGACTATTCAGTTTATTTTTATTGGAACCATCTTATGGTTTTTGCATTCATGGCTCAGCCCTGAACGAGGGTTCCAAGTCTCTGTTTCACCTGAACAAATTCAAGTGCAAAAAGATCGGTTTTTACTAAGACATGATCGTCTGCCAACGGCGCAAGAATTGCGAGGGGAAATACGGATAACTATTGATGAAGAAGCCAAAATTATAGAAGCTATTGAGTTGGGATTGCATCTTAGTGACCCCATCATACGCCGTCGTCTCGTTCAGCTCATCGACTTGCTGGATATCGATACTTTGCCAAAAGGAACGCGTGAAGATTTAGAACGTTTTTATCATCACAATAAAAGTAATTACCAGAAGGCTGAGCAGATCAGCTTCCGCCATAGCTTCTTTGGGATTGATAAACTTCGTGCCCAAAATGCCTTAGAAGGCAATGAGGATCAGGGCACCGCTTTCTCTGCTGGGTCACAGTTTTTAGGGCAAAAAAAATCAGACGCACTTAAAGTCTTTGGCGCGCAATTTTCTAATGAAATTTTTGCAAATAATAATACGAGATTAGTGCGCTCTGCCTATGGCTGGCATCTTGTCTCAGCAATTAATATTTTACCGCGTATGCCACTGTCTTTTGATGAGGCTATCCATAAAGTACAAGAAGATTATCTACGGGACCAAAAGGCTACCATGCTGAAACAAAAACTAATGCAACGCCGAGAAAAATACCCTGTTCAAATGCCCGCAATACTGTCAGAGACTAAACAATGATAATGCGACTAATCATATGTATCATCATAATGGTTGGACTTGATATGCCATCAACACAGGCACATATCTTGTCGCCGTCACTCTTAACAATTACAAAACAGTCTGATCATCAGTATGTCGGTTACATGCGTGTCAGTGGCTTGTCACAAAAATTGATCAATTTTGATACAGTTCTTATGGAAGATTGCGCCGTACAGGACAAAGAATTGTCTTACACCCAAGATAGGGCTGTTTTGCTGTCTTGGCTTTGGCAGTGTGATCAACAAATGCTTGCGCCGTACATACAGGGTGTGGGGCTGAAAGGAACGAGCCAAGCAGTTTTACTAACCTATTTTAGCGGTGAAAGGCGTATTGCTAAATTGCTATCTGCTGAAGATTATCAGCTATCTCTTGGTGGTGATAAAGCACACATAGACGATGGATTTATGGTTTATATACTCGTGGGTGTTGATCATATCGTCAGTGGGTATGATCATTTAAGCTTTGTCCTGTGCCTAGTCATTTTATCCATGGCCTACATGAGACAAATGTTACTGGTAATTACTTGTTTTACGGTCGCCCATAGCATGACATTGGCTCTAGCTGTTTTGACAGATCTAGCTATTTCTGGCACTGTTGTTGAAGCTTTGATTGCCTTATCCATTATCATGGGTGCAGGCGAAGCAATAAAAAGTGTTAAAAAGCGAGAAGCAACCAAGCTGGCAAACAACATCTATCCCATGGTGTTTATATTTGGCCTGCTGCATGGGTTCGGATTCGCAGGGTATTTGAAGGATATGACTCTTTCCCCATTGAATAAAGCCTCAGCATTGTTCGGGTTTAATTTAGGCGTTGAGATTGGACAGATACTTTTTGCTTTAGCTATTGCAGGGATATTCATTGTAGCGCGAAAAATTCAAATAGAAACTAACACACAAATTGCCAGTGCGGGTATTGCTGGATCCTTAGGTGGATACTGGTTCATTGACCGCGTTGTTAGTATTGTATAGCGAGACCAATGAATA
>JABABO010000095.1 GCA_014238195.1 Kordiimonadaceae bacterium
ATCAAATGGGGAAAAGGTAGCAATAACCCCGCAGTGGCGGAGCGGGTCGCAAAAGCGATGTTGAATAAGGCTGTGGCTTATACCGAATATATGGAACCCAAGGACGCTGGTGCCGCGATTGCAGCCTATGATGATTTGATCGAATGGGGAAAAGATAGCGATAACCCTGCGGTGGCGGAGCGGGTCGCGGGGGCTAAAATTAACTTGGCTATTCTGTGTTATACCTAAGATGAGGGCCACCGCGACCCAGAAAAAGCAGATATGTATTTCACAGCCTACCTAAAAGATGCACGCAAATTAACCAATCATGATGAACCAGCGGGACTGCGGGCGGAGCTTGACTGGGTTAAATCCCTCCGTGACGAGGAAAAAACCGATATTTATGATCGTTTCCTCAGCCAATTAGAAGGTGAAGTCGCCAAATTATCCCCTGCCGAAAAACCGTGAGGAAAGGATCGCTGTCATACCCGCAGTGTCTTTGCCCAGAACCAGCCCAGAACCAGCCCAAAACCAGCCCTGAGCCAGCCCAGAACCAGCAAATCTAATGCTGCCCAATATCTTTCACGGCTTCCATCACCACAAAGGTTGACGTATGCGAAACCCCTGGCAGGTTCGATATTTTTTCCCCCAAGATATGGCGGTAATCATTGATGTCTTTGGTGCGGACTTTTAACAAATAATCAAAGCCTGCTGCCATCATATGGCACTGGGTAATTTCAGGCAGCCTGCAAACCGCCGCATTAAATTTATTCAGCGCTTTTGATGTGGTATCGCTTAGGGTGACTTGTACATAGGCAATATGACCAACCCCCTGCTTAACAGGGTCCACAATGGCAGTATAGCCAAGAATATGGCCGCTGTCTTCCAGCTTTTTAACCCGGTTTATACAAGGGGTTTTCGATAGGCCAACTTTGCCTGCAAGGTCAGTCATCGTGATGCGGGCATTTTTGCGCAGCTCAGCGATGATTTTTCTATCAAAAGGGTCCATTCGGCTAATCCTGCGGTCTGTGTGGA
Organism: Kordiimonadaceae bacterium; assembly: GCA_014238195.1. Classification (GTDB taxonomy): domain Bacteria; phylum Pseudomonadota; class Alphaproteobacteria; order Sphingomonadales; family Kordiimonadaceae; genus JABABO01. Next base: position 1,015 of record JABABO010000095.1, read on the forward strand.
TAATATCGCTTTATAAGGGTTGAAAATAAGCATTATTTCCTATGATTTCCCAGATAATAGTCAAAAAGCTTCATCAAATTCAAGTATAATAATCACACAATGAAATGAACGCTTTTAAGGGGGCAGACCATGGGGTCCTTTGACACGGTTACACAGTTATCAACATCCTTATCACCATCTTTACCAAAATCCTTACTGGGCTTGCGTGAAACCGTCAGGGCTTCCTATCTGTTGGATGACGATCGCGCCCTTGACCGTCTGATCACTGCGGCGGATTTAGATCAAAAATCACGGGCCGACATCGCCGAATTTGGCGCAAAATTGGTGTCTGAGGTCCGCACGTCTGCCAAGCCGAGCTTGATGGAAGCCTTCCTTGCTGAATATGGCTTATCCACCAAGGAAGGTTTAGCGCTGATGTGCCTAGCCGAAGCCTTGCTGCGGGTGCCTGATGCCACCAGCATGGATGCGCTGATCGAAGACAAGATACTGTCTGGCAACTGGGGTAACCATAGTGGGGAGAGCATTTCAAGCCTGGTTAATGTTTCAACGATGGGCTTACAGGTCACCCGTGCAGTCCTAAAGGAAGGCCAATCGCAGATGACTGGTACCATGAAAAGCATGGTGAAAAGCTTGGGCCTGCCTGTCATACGCAGTGCGGTTAAACAAGTGATGAAAGAAATGGGCCGTCAATTTGTGCTGGGGGAAGACATCCGCTCAGCGCAGAAAAATGCGCGGGTCAATGAAGCCAAGGGATATTGTTATAGCTATGACATGCTTGGTGAAGCGGCCCGTACCGCCAAAGACGCTGCGCTCTATTTTCAGGCTTATAAACATACCCTGAATGTTCTAACGCATCAGGCCACGGGTGACGTGCGGACCAGCCCGGGTATTTCGATCAAGCTTTCTGCCCTGCACCCAAGGTACGAGCAACCAAAGCGCACCCGCGTGATTAAGGAGCTTGTCCCACGGGTGCTAGAACTTGCCGAAATGGCAAAATCAGCGGGCATGGGGCTGAATATTGACGCCGAGGAAATGGACCGCCTAGACCTGTCCCTTGATGTGATCACGTGTGTCCTAGCCAGCCCCAGCTTGCAAGGCTGGGATGGCTTTGGTGTCGTTGTTCAGGCCTACAGCAAACGCGCCCCCGCAGTGATTGATTATTTATATGACTTGGCAGCGCACTATGACCGTAAAATCATGGTGCGCTTGGTCAAGGGTGCTTACTGGGACGCGGAGGTTAAACGGGCACAAGTGCTTGGGCTGGCTGGGTTTCCTGTCTTCACGGAAAAAGCCCATTCGGATATCAGCTATATCGCAAGTACAGCAAAATTGTTTGGCATGTTGGACCGCATCTATCCGCAATTCGCCACACATAATGC
>JABABO010000101.1 GCA_014238195.1 Kordiimonadaceae bacterium
ACTGGCTCAGTCACCGAAGATGGCAACCTGACCGTTTCAAACACGCTGACAGTCCGCGACGTTGACACGGATGAAGACGTGTTTATCCCAGTGCTAGGGACCCCAGGCTTTTATGGCAGCTTGGAAATTGATGAAACTGGCAACTGGACCTACACACTCAATAATACAAGCGACGCGGTTCAGGGCCTTACCCAAGATGAAACTGTCGCAGATATCTTTGCAGTGACCTCTGCCGATGGCACAGCGCAGAAAAACATCACGGTCACCATCACAGGGAAAAGCGAAGGGCTTACGCTCACCGGTGGAAGTGGCCCCGATACACTGACTGGCGGCGACGGGAGTGACACTATTACTGGCAACGGCGGCGATGACATCCTGAAAGGCGGTGCGGGCAGTGATGTCTTTGTTTATGATATCTTTATCGACGGTGACACGATTATCAATGCTGGGAATGATACTATTCTGGACTTTGTTAACAGCCAAGATGTGATTGATGTCAGGGCGCTTAATCCCTACATATTAGATTATAATTTTGGCGTTGATGTTTTTGCGGTTTCCAAAGCCGCAGATGGGTCAGTAAAACTTGATATTACATTGTTTGGCAGTGGCTTAGGTCGCCTTGATCCATTCAGTATTGTCTTTGCCAATCTAAATTACGATGAAATTAAAGCTGAAATTGGCGATGCTGAAATCGTACAGGGCCGAGAAGATGGCACATTACGCTTAGTGACAACCCAAGCAGAACTTGCTGCGATCAATAGAGCCAAAGACGCCGTTTACACAGAAATACTAGAAGATTCCGCGTCCAACGGTGGGTCTGATAATTTCAATGGTATTAAAGTAACCAGTGATCAACTAGCGCTGATCGCTGATCGGGTCATTGTTGATGATGCATCGTATGAAAGCCGATATCAGGCTGCCATAAAGGCCGAGACTGGATTTTCAAACTTGCCAACTCTTGCAGAAATTCAGGGGGTCATCAACACCGTTAACGCTAATTTTCTTTGGATAGATCATGACGCCGTTGATGAAATGGAGCAACTGTTAGAGACTACGGGCACAGACGCAGCCGAGTTTGAAGACTTGCTGAATAACTTCAGCACAACAGTAAGCTATACTCTAGCCAACGGTAATCCATTCGCCAGTGAATTAATCCTTGTGCTTAATCAGGCTTTGAATATCGCGATGAGCAAATGGGAAATAGAATCTAAATTGATAGAAATGATGCAAGATGCTTATGATAGTATTGTCCGCAATATCGGTGGTGGGGGCACCAGCCGCAGTGAAACAATCAACTTAGGTGACGCTGTGGAACCGCAGCTTGTTCATGCTCAGGGCGGCGATGACGACGTCACAGGCGGCAGCGGCGACGACACCCTAGTCGGTGGAACAGGTAATGATACGCTGACGGGCGGTGACGGTGACGACACCTTTGTCTTTTATGCCGAGAGTGACGATGGCAGCAGCGGCGATGCCGCTGAAAACAACATCACTGTCGTTGCATACAGCGGTGAGACTAATACCGTTGAAACTGCCATCCAGCATGATGTTATCAATGACTTCCAGGCTGGCGCTGGCAGCCAAGATATCATCGAGGTTTATGGTTTCTTCACCAGCTATAATGACCTTATGAACGCGGCGAGCGATGACGGGAATGGCAATGTCGCGATTAGCTTTGATACCACGAATAAGCTGACGCTATCAGGGGTTAGCTTGGCTGATCTGCATGCGGATGATTTCAACATCATCGCCAGCGAAAATGTCGCAGCAAGTTTTGATGGTGAGTTATCCACTGCCTTTGATAGTAATGTCGGCTGGTCGCTTGGCAAAGCCTTAGTGATTGATGCGAACGGCGCGGACGAGAGCAAATTTATAGCCAGCATCAGCGATGGTGATTATGGTCGTTTTGATCTGTCAGAAGATGGCTATTGGTTTTATGATTTAGACGAAAATTTAGCCGCTGTCCAAAACCTTGTTGAAGATGCAACGCTGACAGATACAACAACCGTTTATTCTGCCGATAATACAGCTGTAACCCTGACGGTCACTATTGTTGGGGTTCAACAGTTTGAAAGCTTAACGCTGATTGGTGGCGATGGTTCTGATATGCTAACAGGCGGCCACGGCCACGACAGCATCACCGACAATGACGGTGATGATACACTGATAGGCGGCGGCGGTGATGATACCCTGAAAGGCGGCCTAGGCAATGATCTTTTAGACGCTGGTGCAGGTCATGATGCGCTGGAAGGCGGCAAGGGGCGAGATACACTTGCTGGCGGCGACGGCAGTGACACGCTTGATGGGATGAGCTCCCACGATGTGCTCGACGGTGATGGCGGTGATGATACACTCTACGGCGGTAACGGCCATGACACAGTTTCGGGCGGCACTGGCAATGATGGCATTGAGGGCCAAGCGGGTAATGACAATCTCGCAGGCGGTGAAGGCAATGATACCTTAGAAGGCGGTTCAGGCGCAGATACGTTTATTTTCCAAACAAATTCTGGCAACGATACCGTGTCTGACTTTGATGTGACCGAGGGCGATATCATTGACCTGTCAAGTGCTAACACGGGCTATCACAGCCTAGATGATCTAAGCATAAACGCAGTAAACAGTCAGAATGGTTTGTTGATTGATTTGGGCGATGGGAACTCGCTGTTCCTTGAAAATATAACGTTAGACGACTTGCAAAATACCCCGAGTAACGCTTTCATCTTTTAATCTGTTTATGTGTAATAGGCCCGATATGATCTGACAGTTACCGATTTTTCAATTCGTGACTGTCAGATAAAGTCTGAACTCATATATATAAGTTATGCAATGATCTTAGAGATTCACTCCCTCACTGACTGCTTTTTGTCATTTTGGGCATTTTAGATATTTTACCGCTTTTATCCGCCGCTAACATAAGTGGCGTGGGGTTGACTTTCAATAGCCATGCCTCGACAAGCGCTAAAAATTGCCGATCATCCTTATCTGCATCATAAAGATCTTTGCCCTTTGATTCTTCGATTTCCAGATAATCAAATTGCTTTTTGGATTTTGACAAGGCTTTGACAAACTGGCGCATATGTTTCACATTGTAGTATGAATCTTCCCAATGATAAATCAATACAGGGGCTTTAATATCCTTCACAAACTTTATGGGAGAGATGCTATCAAGCTCCTTTTTCTTAAGATCCCCTGCAACTTTAGTATAGTCATCGTTATCCTCATTATAGGCTTTTTGGTCTTTCAACATTTTTCGAATATTAACAGGCCCGTCACGAGATACGGCACATGAAAATAAGTCATTTTCTTTCGCGACAGCTAACAAGGCCGCATATCCCGCATAGTTGCGGCCCATAATACAGATACGGCCCTCTAATGCGTGCCCTTCATCAATAAGCCATTCAGCAGCATCGTTAAGATCATTTTGCATATCACGGCCCCACTCACCGCGCCCAAGCGCCCGGAAACGTTGCCCAAATCCGCCTGATCCGCGATAATTAGGTTGGAACACACCATACCCACGGTTGGTAAGAAACTGAACAGTACGATCCCAGCCGACAGAATCACTGTCACCAGGAGATGTGTGAGGCAACATGATGAAAGGAATAGGCGACCCATCGTTTAAACGCGGTTTTGTTAGAACAGCGCTAATCGTCAAGCCATCGCGGGTTTCATAAAAAAAATCCTCCATTTCTGAGAGTTGTTCAGGGTTTAATGAAAAAAGCCGTGATCCCAAATAACTGATATGCTTAGCAGGGACGTCATAATAATAGTATGATCCTGCATCTCTTTCGCTGCCAGATATGATAAGCATGGTCTTTTCATCGTCGCTGGTTGATCGTATGGAAAAACCAGTTTTTAGGGCTTTTGCGATGCGTGAGCGCGTCGCACCATACTCTTTATCAAGATAATTAATTCTTGCCCCGTCTTCCATATATCTAGCGCCGATAACCTTACCCTTCTCATAGGAATAGTTAATGCCAGTGACATCTACCCTATCATGGGCAAAGACCAAATCCCCTAATGTTCCACTGGCAATATCAAAGCGATAAACAGCCATACGCCCTGTCGCTAGCGAGGAAAGTACGTAAAATTCGTTGTCTTCAGCCCCAAACTGTAAGGGGGTAAATTTACCTTCTTCAAATAATTCGTTATCACTGAGCACTTTCCAGTCGTCTTCGCCGCGACCACGGATGATCATCACACTGTCGCCTTTACGGTCATAGCCATAACCAAACCGAATGTGGCCTTTATGATCAGCATACCAATCATGAAATTTGAAGCGTTTAATTTTTGGCCCTTTTAAATATCTTTCCAATGCCCCAGTTTTGATGTTGAGTTTAAAAACATCGTCTATGGAGCCTTCATGATATTCTTGTATCCAATTACGTTTTCTAGATTTTCCAACCAGAATATGGTCAGGATCATCACGTAACAGCGATATGATATCCGCATTATCAATATGTCTCAGGTTGCGGTTTTTGCTGCCGCCGTCCGTGCGTAAGCTATTAAAAGCGCTGCCATCGGATTTCATGCTCATTAAGACTTCGGACCAAACATAATCACGTGTTCTGCCAAGACGCGATTTTTGCCTAAGTGTGAAAACAAGCCAGTCTTCGTTCGCCCATTTAAGGCCTATAGGGTAAGCATCCCGACTAAAGGGGATATGCGTATAAGTTTTAAACTTGTCCTCAACGAAATGACCAATCGCTATCAAAAGTTTATCATCCTGAGGCACAATAAAAGCAATATCCTTGCCGTTTGGGGATAATTGCATATCTTTGATTTCCCATTCACCCGTAAATTCATCGACCGTGTAAATGGCTTGCTTGGAATTTCCGCTTGCTGTTTCTTCAGCTATCACAAGACTAGCTGAAAGTAATACGGCCAGCAGTAATCCAAAAGAATATCTGATCAAATGAAGTTTCCTCATTTTTCAACTCCCATAATCTTGCTGCGCTCTTCGCCCAGGTGTGCATCTGAAGGATTGTATTTATTTAAAAAAACTTCTATTTCACGAAGAAATTTTCTTCTAGATTTCGCGGTTGCTAAACTATGGCCCAAGCCTGCAAATTCTTGATAATAGAAAGGCGCTGGATTTTTGCGTTTATTTAAAGCTTTAACCATTATGCGAGATTGATCAATAAACACGATGTCATCTTGGTCCCCGTGCATTAATAGTAAAGGGCGTGTGATAGCTTTTGCCTGAAATACGGGTGATATTTCTTTTAGCTCGCGGCCTGATTTTCCGTCTGTAACCCTCCAGTACCAAGCATAATCTTTGTCCCACATATTGTCCTGTTTAAGAAGGCGTTTCAGGTCAGTGGCGGGGGCAAAAGAAACAGCACAGCGAAAAAGATCACTATCTTGCACTAAGCCCATAAGCGCCGCGTATCCCCCATAACTGCCGCCTAAAATACAAATGCGATCAGGGTCGGCAATTCCTTCTGAAACAAGCCACTTTGCGCCGTCTGCAACATCTTGTTGCATGTCGTCACCCCACTCCCCATATCCCATCGATAAGTAACGGCTCCCATGCCCAGATGACCCCCGAAAGTTAGGCTGTAAAACCGCATATCCACGGCTCACCAGAAACTGCACCCAATAATTCCAATCTTTGTAATCACGTACATAAGGGCCACCATGCGGCAGAACAATGGCAGGTAAGTTTGGGTTTTGCGCAGTATCCTCAGGCAGCGTTAAATATCCAGGAATTTCTAAACCATCCCGGGCTCGGTAAGAAATACTTTGCATGGGCGCCATATCATCAGCTTTGATCCATGGGGCGGGTTCGGGCAATTCTATCGCTTGACCTGTGTCATCAAAAAATAGCCAGGGTTTTCCCATGCTGCGTTCATCACCAGTCCATATTATCTGTCGCTTTTTTGCTTGATCCTGCTGCCCAAAGTAAACATGCTTGCTATCAACGGCAGCTTTGATTTTATCAAGCCGCTGAGTAAATTCCTCGTCCAGAATTTTTAATTGATATTCGTCATCATAATAGGATATCGCCTGAATCCGACTATGATCTTTAGAGAAAAACAATTCTCTGGCATTGGCTGTTTGGTGCCCAAAGACTTTTCCTTTTAAGCGACCACGCTTTAGGCTGAATCGGTAAATCACAGAGAACCCAGTGGCGTGCGATGAAGACACATATAAAATATCTGGATCAGCGCCGAAGACTATCGGAAAGAATTTTCCTCGCTTAAACAAATCATTGTCGTGTAATCTAGTCCAAGGACTGTTGGCATCTTTGCGGACAAGGATGACAGGCTCATCATCTTTGCCGATTTCACCAAATCCCATACGAATAACGCCAGTTTGATCTGGTACCCAGCTAAACATCCTAGCATTTGCGATACCATGATCTGGTGTTACTTGCTGCATATCACCTGTGTCAATATTCATCCTAAAAATGTCGCTTACAATATCCAGTTCGTTACTGTTGCGCTTTTCTGGGGTTTGCTCAATACGAATAAGCAGCACATAATTAGGCTCCATTGGTAAAAAGTGCAGTAGTTGAAAAGAAACTGCATGAACTGGTTTGCGCCGGCGACCTTTTCGGCCTCGCTTTTTCTTGCGGCTGGGTTTTTCTTCCCATAATATTTTTTTGTTACTGCCATCAGAATTCATCGCCCAAACGCTGACCCAAGGCTCTTCTTCTCTGAAAGGTAACTTACCGATATACCGTGTATCATGGCCGAATATTTTATCGTTGCTCAGCCAGAAAGCCCCCGCTTCATGAATATCTTTATCAATCAAATGCTGATATGTTGTCTCTAATCCTGAGTGATTTATTCTGGATATTACGAAAAAACGATCTTTCCCAACAGCTTTCTGAAATAATAAGTTCTTCCCACTCGGGGACAGTGAAAAATTTTCGACTTGTGGGGCGCGGGCAAAATCATTCACACTAGGCACTGAAGCATAGCTTTTATCAGAGACAATCAGTGAACTCAGATAAAACACCGCACAAACGAACCAGCCAATTTTTAAAATCCCCTGCACAACCCCCACCATAAACCCAATCACCCTCTAGCCTGAAATATACTTGCTTCATCTAAAATAGTGTTCAAAATAAAATCTAGCAACATTTAATTGTGAAAGTGTATCGTCATAGAATGCTTATGGGTTTAGTTCCTAGTTCTTTTGGCTTACACAATAATAAATTTGAAGGGCTTGAAGGGGTAGATCTATAGGCAGTATATATCAGGTTAATGCCAAGATAACGGGTGCTATCAGGAAAGAATTTCGCGCAGTACCGTTCTGACTATTTTTCTAACGGTCGTAAGGCTTTAGATGGATTTTTCAGTGACCTAACGCAATTCACAAAAGCCCCTTTGCGATACGCGTGCGATACACGGGATGCAAATATTTTAACTGGAACTTCCCGGAAGTGATTGTTTTTATTAGTTAAATGGTGGTCGGTACTGGGTTCGAACCAGCGACCTCTTCGATGTCAACGAAACGCTCTACCAACTGAGCTAACCGACCTGAGACTATTTATCACTTTAGTAACTTGATTGGACCTGTTTATAACGCTTGCGGCGCAGGGTGCAAGAACAAAATGAGCAAGCTAAATGTCACCTAGGATTATACATAAGCCTCGCTTCTATATTAGAATCGCTATATAATTGTTTCACCACACCAGCAGCAGAGAAATATAGGTTAATATGAACGACGCCCCATCATATCCTGAAGCTCCAGACGCTTTTATTTTAAAGCGTTGCCAAGGCCGCTTTCAAGAAACGCCCACTGTGCCTTATTTGTTTGTCGTACCGCATAGCGGGCGTTATTACCCACCCAATTTCTTGCTAACTAGCCAATTATCTGAAGCAAAACTTCGTCAATCTGAGGATGCTTTTGTCGACAATTTATATGACGCCATTCCTGAATTGGGTGCACATATGTTGGTTGCTACACACGCCCGTTCCTACCTAGACCTGAACCGTGCCGTTAATGAGTTAGAGCCTGACATGTTCGCCCCAGCATTGGAGGGAAACCACCTAGACCAAAGCCCCAGAGTAAAAGCAGGCCTTGGCACCATTCCGCGCATCGTTGCCGCAGGTGAAAACATTTATAACAAACCCATTCCTGCACGGGAAGCCATACACCGTGTGCAAACTTTGCATGTCCCTTTTCATAGGGCCATTAAAAAACACTTGCAGTACCTCAAAGATATTTTTGGATATGCAGTGCTGATCGATTGCCATTCTATGCCAAGCAGTTACGCTGGCGCGACCGGCCAGAAACAACAAAAATGGTCGATAAACAAACCAAATACAACTGATGGGAAAGTGATTCTTGGCAATTGCTGGGGGCGCTCGTGCGATAATGCCCTTACCTCTATGTTAGAAAGCTTGATGCTTCATGAACGTTTTCAGGTGCGCCGTAATGTCCCTTATGCTGGTGGGTTTATCACGAAAAATTACGGTAATCCACAGGATGGTATTCATGCGATACAAATCGAGCTGTGCCGTAGTCTTTATATGGATGAAGAAAATCTAGAACTGCTACCACGTTTCTTGGATATAAAGGCTCGCTTAACAAAAGTGTTTAAAGCTTTGTTCGCCTCATCGATTATGCAAAATGCGGCTGAGTAGAGTTAATAGAATTCGGGCTCAATATTTTAATTGGATATAGCATGTTGGATGTAACAAAAAAGAGCCACGCAAAAGCGTGGCCCAGGCTCAGGGAGGAAACGCCCACAAGGGGCATCGCGGAAAGTCCGCACTACTAACATAAGGCGATTGATCCAAAATTCAAGTTAACTATAACACACAAAAACTTGAAAATCCCTTAACGATGCTTATCTCTTTGTGTAAAAAGGATAAACTAGACTTTTGATTTTAACGTGAATGCTTATTATCTGTCCTAATATGCAATATTATTTTACAGTTTTCATGAATTATACATCGAATCGGCACCCGTACCGATAAGCAACCTGCTGATTTTTTGCCCGAAACAAGAATATTTTTCATATTCTCAAAGCAGGGCTTTCAGGCTAACTTATGGGATAAGAGGTGTAGAACAAGAAACGGATGCGACGATGACGTATCAAAATATTGTCATATTAACAGGCGCTGGCATATCAGCGGAATCTGGCCTGAGCACGTTCCGCGATGAAGGGGGACTGTGGGCCAAACACCGCATAGAAGATGTCGCAACCCCTGAAGCTTTTATCAAAAACCCTGATCTCGTGCAGGGTTTTTACAATGCACGCCGCCGCCAGCTGCAGGACGTTACCCCTAACGGCGCGCATTTAGCGCTTGCCAAGTTAGAAAAGGAACATAGCGGTCCTGTAACGATTATAACCCAAAATGTCGATGACCTGCATGAACGCGCACTGAGCCATAATGTCATTCATATGCATGGGGAGCTGAGCAAGGTTAGATGCACACAGTGTGGGCGGGTGCAATTGTGGCTTGGCGACTGCACGCAGGACAAGGCATGTTCCGCATGCGGCAAAAGCCCCGCGCTCAGGCCCTATATTGTTTGGTTTGGTGAACTGCCGTATTATATGGACCGCATTCATGGTCTGCTTGGCCAGTGCGATTTGTTTATTTCGATTGGCACCAGCGGCACTGTATATCCGGCGGCGGGGTTTGTTGCAGACGTGCAAAAGGCAGGTTATGCTCATACGTTAGAAATAAATCTGGAACCATCAGCGGGGATCAGTTACTTTGCTGAGGCTCGTTTTGGCAAGGCAGGGGATTTGGTCCCTGTTCTTGTTGATGAATTACTCGGCAAATAATAACGCGCTGTATAAAGGATAGAACCATGACCCGTCCAGCCTGTCTCAATGAAACTGCGATAGAAACAGCATTGCTTGGATTGAATGGGTGGGTGCAAGACGGCCAAACACTTAGCAAAAGCTTCCATTTTGCTGATTTTGCCGAAGCCTTTGGTTTTATGACGCGAATGGCTATCGTTGCTGAGAAAATTGATCATCATCCCGAATGGTTCAATGTTTACAATAAAGTAGACGTGACACTCGCCACCCACGAAACTGCGAGTAACCGCGCCGGCATTACTGAATTGGATATTGAGCTTGCGCAAGCCATGAATAAGGCGGCGGGCTGAACATATTCCCGGTTACGCCCCCCCCTAAAAATCCTTACCAACCTATTCTATAATTTTAATGACGTGTTCTTTTAGCCAATTGCGGTGAATATTGATCACCTTATTTGACTATAAGTCTTTGTGTCGGTTCGACTTATCAATAAATAATGAAATCATTATTCATTGGTCTCGCTAAATAAATGATTTTATGTGCGCGTTTGCGCATTTTCGCTGTTGTAATGACTGCAAAAGTGAGCATGTAAAAATGGATTACCAACAAAAATTACCCTCTTAAATTATATATTTGATTATAATACAAATTAAAAGATTATTTTCATGACAGTTAAAAATTTATTAATTGACTACTTAAGGGCGTTAGTATAAAGTATAGTATCACCTTTAAAGTGCGAGCGTGGAAGCACGAGGCTGTGTCAATGCAACATAATAAAGGTTTTTAGGGGCTTCAAAGGTAAAGAAATTACTATTCCCTTACAGGAAATTGTCGGTGTGGGAAGTGTTAAATATGAACACTAAATAACTTTAAGTAACGATAAGTAACTTATTGGCGATTTTTTTCTAAACTTTAGATTAACGTAAAAGCAGTTGGGATAAGACTATGACAATTACCTTTGATAATACCAAAAAAGTATCTGTAGAGGAAAACTCCACTGGCGTTGTTTTGAACTTGGAAGCTAGAATTGATGATGGTCTCGCGGATATTGGGATTACATATAGCATTACAGATGTGGCTGGCTTAAATTTATTCACCATTAATAGCAGAACGGGGGAGCTGAGTTTTAATTCTGTTCAATTTCCTTCAGGCCCTGATTATGAAGACCCAAAGGATCATGGTAGTGACAATAATTATGACGTGATCGTCACTGCGACCAATACTATTACCCTTAATACCGAGACCCATACCTTAAAAATTACAGTCACAGACGAAATTGATGTCACTGCTATCGACACCGCTGACTATGCCCCTGCCTATAATCTTGCGCATCTAAATGGCGAAAACGGTTTTGTGACGAAAGCGTTTGATGAACGTGAATATAATGGGTGGTCGGTGAGTAACGCGGGGGATATTAACGGTGATGGTATCGATGATTTGGCTGTTGGGGCGTTTGGTTTTACTTGGGTTGGGGGCGTTTTTAAACCTGGCCTGACTTATGTGATTTTCGGGACAACCAATGGCTTTGACCCTGTGTTATTTCCACCAGACGCGCTTGATGGCACCAATGGTTTTAGCCTTTATGGTATTGATCAGGGTGACTTCAGTGGGAGCGCTGTGTCAAACGCTGGGGATGTTAATGGTGATGGTATTGACGATCTGTTGATCGGGGCATATGGGGCAGACCAGACAGCTGGTTCAGATAGCCGCGAGGGCGAAACCTATGTTGTCTATGGCCGCGATAATGGTTTTAGTTCCCGCATCAATCTTGCCAGCCTTGACGGTAATAACGGCTTTACCATCAAAGGCGAGGGCCAATATAGTGAAAGTGGTCAATCTGTATCCAGTGCTGGGGATGTGAACGGCGATGGCTGCGATGATATTCTGATCTGGGCATCGACTGAACACAATAGTAATAAGGTGGGTGAAGCGTATGTGGTGTTTGGTGGGGCAAACCTTGGCGCGTCAATTGAGCTATCTGCCCTAGGTGGCGGTGATGGTTTTAAGCTGACAAGCGTTGGCGACATCTCTGGCAGATATGGCAAGGCTGTCGCGGATGCTGGGGATATCAACGGCGATGGCTACGGCGATATCATCATTGGGGCCGCAGGTGCAAATAGTAATGCAGGCGAAACCTATGTGGTGTTTGGTAAATCAGGTGGTTTTGATGCTGAGTTAGACCTTGCCAGCCTCAGTTCGGGTAATGGCAGCGAAGGTTTTATCCTTAAGGGCATTGATAATGATGATCGTAGTGGCCTTTCCGTATCAGGCGCTGGCGATGTTAACGGTGATGGTTACGGCGATCTGATCATTGGGGCTTACCGTGGTGATCCTAATGGGGGTGATTCGGGTGAAACTTATGTGGTGTTTGGTAACGGTGATAAAGGGGCCTTTGGCACTGGCTTTAGCCTGTCCAGCCTTGATGGCAACAATGGCTTTACTATCAATGGGCATGTGGCTTCTGATCGTAGTGGCTTTTCAGTCGCCAGTGCTGGTGATGTGAACGGTGATGGTTATGACGACCTGATCATTGGGGCCAGAACTGTGGATACTGGACTTTATGATGAAGGTGCAAGCTATGTGGTGTTTGGTAAAAGTGATTTTTCATCGCTAACAGATGGCAAGCTAAATCTTGTTGATCTTAATGGCAGCAATGGTTTTGCTTTGAATGGCTTTATCGAGGATGGGCAAACCGGCTGGTCCGTGTCAGGTGCTGGGGATATCAACGGCGATGGCTATGATGACATGGTGATCGGCGCACCGAGAACAGATCTTTACGGGGCAGATTCAGGTCAAACCTATGTGATATTTGGTGGGCCTGCATTGTTCCAGACCGTTATATTTAGCGACGCGTCGGTCTCTGTCACAGAAAAAACCACGAGCGTCTTTCATGATATCGACGCTATTTATAATGGCGGTGCGGCTGATACTATTCGCTACAGCATTTCAGGGGATGACGCAGCGCTGTTTACAATGGACACGGTCACAGGCGCGCTAAGCTTTAACACAGGCCCCGATTATGACCGACCGCAGGATAAAGGCCGCGATAACCAGTATGAACTGACAGTGACAGCATCAAGTGGCACCAACGCTAACAAAGGGGACAGCGATACGCAGAACCTCACCATCACGGTGACAGAACAAGCGGTTAAAGCGATCACCAGTGGTTATGAAGCGTCCTATGACTTATCGGACCTGATGGGGAAAAATGGCTTTACCATCAGGGGTATTGCTGAATATGACTTGAGTGGTTATTCCGTATCCGATGCAGGTGACGTGAACGGTGATGGGTATGATGATGTCATCATTGGCGCTTATTATGCTAACAGTGATACAGATAAAACCTATGCAGGCGCAAGCTATGTGGTGTTTGGTAAAAGTAGTGGCTTTGCTTCTGCGCTTGACTTAGCAAGCCTGAGCGCTGGCAATGGCGCGGACGGTTTTATCATCAAAGGTATTGCTGAATATGACCATAGCGGTGCTTCCGTTTCCAGCGCGGGGGATATCAACGGCGATGGTTACGATGATCTTATCATTGGGGCACCGGGTGTGGGTGAATATTATAATGGTGCCAGCTATGTGGTGTTTGGAAAAGACAGTGGCTTCGGTACTGGGTTGGAGCTTTCAAGTCTAGCCAGTGGTGATGGCAGCGCAGGCTTTGTGCTCAATAACTTAGATAGTGATACCCTTGATAATAGTGGTCGGTCTGTATCCAGCGCTGGCGATATCAACGGTGATGGGCTTGATGACCTGATCATTGGCGCTTATGGGGTCAGTTCTTTTGCGGGTGAAACTTATGTGGTATTTGGCAGCACTGCAGCCAATGCTTTCGGTTCTGAGTTTAGCCTTGGCGACCTCAGCAGTGGTGATGGCAGCAAAGGTTTCGTCCTTAGGGGTGATCAAGTTGGTGATAACAGTGGTAGATCCGTATCTAGCGCCGGTGACATTAACGACGATGGCTATGATGATTTGATCATTGGTGCCGCAGGTGCAAATAGTCATGCTGGGGAAACCTATGTAGTATTTGGCAAGGGCAGTGGCTTAGGTTCTGTCATCGAACTATCTGGTCTGGGTGGCAACAATGGCTTCACGGTAAAGGGTATTTCGGGGGGTGTTCTTGATTCAAATGGCCTCACTAGAATAGGGGGGGATTATAGTGGCTGGTCCGTTTCCAGCGCTGGTGATGTTAACGGCGATGGTTACGCCGACCTGATCATTGGGGCTTGGGGGGTAGCAGATCTTAATGATAATAGTAATGTGGGTGAAAGCTATATTGTGTTTGGTAAGTCAGGTGGCTTTGATCCGATTGACCTTGCTACCCTCAGCCCCGATGACGGTTTAGTCATTAAGGGTCATGTTTTAGCAGGCGAGAGTGGTTTTTCAGTGTCCGACGTAGGTGATTTTAACGGCGACGGTATCGATGATCTGATCATTGGGGCAAAGGGTGCAAATAATGCTGCGGGCGAAAGCTATGTGGTGTTTGGCAGCACGAGCTTGTCTTCGATAAACTTAGCGGACCTTGATGGCAGTAATGGCTTTGCCCTAAATGGCATAGATCCTGATGATAGATCAGGCAGATCAGTCTCTGGTGCACGGGATGTCAACGGTGATGGTTATGATGACATTATCATAGGGGCGATAAATGCAGATCGAGGCGTAGAACTTGAGGCTGGCGAAAGCTATGTGATCTTTGGCGGGCCTAGTTTGCTCCGCATTGATTTTGATAATGCGGATACAGTTTCGGTGAAGGAAGGCAGCACAGGCATTGTGCTCAACTTAGAAGCGCGATTAGATGGCGCAGGCCCCGATGAGGGCATCACATATAGTATCAGCAGCAACAATGCTTTAAATTTCACCATTGACGCGGCAACGGGTGAACTGCATTTCGATCCATCCTTTGATGAAAGTGCTGGCACTGACTATGACGTCACTATTACCGCGACCTCCAGTAATAATAACAACCTTAATGGTTCCCACAGTCTTACAATCAGTGTCAATGACCAGATTGATCAGGGCGTAGAGGGTTATGCACCTTCCTATGAACTCTCTGGCCTTAATGGCAGCAATGGTTTTGTCTTGAATGGTATCGGTGAGTACGACAGCAGCGGCGGTTCAGTATCCAGCGCGGGTGATGTCAACGGCGACGGCATTGATGATATTATCGTTGGTGCTTACCGCCGAAGTTCACCTAGAACCCCGCAGATTGGCGAAAGCTATGTGGTGTTTGGTAGCCGTGACGCAAATGGTTTTGAGGCCGCCATTGAACTGTCCAGTCTGGATGGCAGCAATGGCTTTGTACTGAAAGCCGTTGATATAGGCGATTACAGTGGTCGCTCTGTCGCTGGGGCGGGGGATATCAACGGTGATGGTTACAGTGATATTATCATCAGTTCGTACCGTGCAGAAATCACCAATATTGGTGAAACCTATGTGGTGTTTGGTTTTAACACTGATGGAACTGCGGCAATAGAGCTTTCCAGCCTTGATGGCCACAATGGCTTTAAACTGAATGGTATTGATGATTTTGACAATAGTGGTCGTTCTGTATCTTCGGCTGGCGACGTGAACGGCGATGGCTACGGCGATCTGATCATTGGGGCCAGCAAGGCTGAAGGAAATGATAAACGAGACGCAGGTGAAAGCTATGTAGTGTTTGGTAAAGCAGGTGGTTTTTCTGCGGCCATGAATTTATCCAGTCTTGATGGCAGCGATGGCTTCAAACTGAATGGTATTGATGCGAGTGATTTTAGTGGTATTTCGGTTTCAACTGCGGGTGATGTCAACGGTGATGGCTATGATGACATTATCATTGGCGCTCACCAGGCTGACCCAAATGACAAAAACGCTGCGGGTGAAACCTATGTGGTATATGGGCAGGAAGGGGGTTTTGATGCTGTATTAGACCTTTCCAGCCTTGATGGCAGCGATGGTTTCAAACTAAACGGAATTGATGGTAATGACAGAAGTGGCCGTTCCGTATCCAGTGCTGGCGATCTTAACGGTGATGGTTATGATGATCTGATCATTGGGGCTTACCGTGGTGATCCTAATGGGGGTGATTCAGGTGAAAGCTATATCGTATTTGGCGATGCGGGTCTCAGTGCAACGATTGAGCTTTCCGGCCTTGATGGCAGTGATGGTTTTGCGCTGAGGGGCATTGATGCTGGTGACAGAAGTGGTTTTTCCGTTTCCAGCGCGGGCGATGTGAACGGTGATGGTTACGGCGATCTGATCATTGGGGCATATAAAGCAGATCCAAATGATCATTTTAACGCTGGTGAGAGCTATGTGGTGTTTGGTGGTGCCAGTTTCGGAGCAACGATTGAGCTTTCTAGCGTTGGCGGAAGCTCTGTGGTGGTTGGTGGTGCCAGTTTAGGAGCAACGATTGAGCTTTCTAACCTCAATGGCAGCAATGGATTTGTGCTGAATGGTCAAGACCAAGGTGACAATAGTGGTAATTCGGTGTCCACGGCTGGTGACGTGAACGGTGATGGTTATGATGATATAATCATTGGGGCAAAATTCGCAGATCCAAATAATATCTATAGCGCTGGGAAAAGCTATGTTATTTTTGGTGGGCCTGCGCTTATTAGTAACGCATCACCTCCCACCCCAACACCGACCCCCACACCGTCACCTGCCCCTACGCCTACGCCTGTGGATCATTCAGTCCGACCGACTGCAGACTTAACGGCTTCGCAAACAACACCAACCCCTAACGATGATTTCCTAGAGTACGGCCTTGAAGATAATGCCATCTATGCCCTGCCAGGGGATGATTATGCTGACGGCGGTAACGGTGATGACACAATCGGCGGCGGCCCTGGCAATGACACGCTTGAAGGCGGCAACCACGACGATCTTTTGCTCGGCTGGTTAGGTGATGATCTTATCTTTACTAGGACAGAAGTTGATCCATCCTTAGGCGATGGTAACAATGTTGTTTGGGCGGGTCCAGGGGATGATACAGTGATTGGTGCCAACGGCAACGACACGCTTGGCGGTGGTGACGGTGATGATAGTGTAACAGGGGGCAGCGGTGATGATATTATCTACGGCGGCGACGGCGATGATAATGTATCAGGGGATCAAGGTTCTGATACGATCTATGGCTTTGACGGCGATGATCATATTGATGGCGGTGCTGGTTCAGACATTATTATAAGCCGCAAAGGGGCTGATACTGTACTGGGCGGTGACGGCGATGACATGGTTTGGGGCGGTCTTGCGAATGACCAGATCACTGGTCATGACGGCAATGACACGCTTGGTGGTGGTCATGGGTCTGACACTATTGCTGGCGGTCTTGGTTCAGACGTGATTTTCAATGGGTTTGGTGATGACACAGTGAACGGCGGTAGCGGTGCTGATACCCTGTGGGGTGGTTTTGATGACGACCAGCTGACAGGCGGCGCAGGGGCTGATAGCTTTCGTTATACGTTAACTGGTGGCAATGATCACATCACTGATTTTGACCTTGACGAGGATATCTTTGACCTAACAGAAACAGGCATAACGGGGCTGGATACACTGGCCAGCACAGCCACTGATACCGCGGACGGTTTGCTGGTAACCCTAAGCGAAGACACATCAGTTCTGTTTACTGGGCTCAATGTCAGCGATCTGAGCTTAATGACGATAACCTTTACCCCTTAAAGCTTGGGTGATCGTAAAAATCTAAAATGATTTGGCGATGATCTCGTCTTCATATTGGCTTTTGCAATGATTGTAAAAATGAGCATGCAAAAATAGAGTATCAGTAAAAATTTCCCTCCAAAATTATTTTTACATCAATATGCATCTTTAAGAAGTATGTAATGTATGGTTAAAAATTTATTAATTGACTACTTAAAAGAGATAGCATAAGATAAATCCCACCTTTAAGATGCCAGAAAGATGATTTTTTTTTGTTTACTAGCTGTTATTCCAGTGTTTTGGCGGCTTTAAACGTAAAGAAATTACTATTTTTATACATGAAGTATTAAACAATGAACTACTTAAAATTAACCTTTGAATAAATTTTAGGTAAAAAATTAAAACTTAAAAGTAGAATATAAAATAAATTTAAGATTAACGGGAAAACACAGTTGGGATAAGACTATGACAATTACCTTTGATAATACCAAAAAAGTTTCAGTTGAAGAAAATATCATAGGTTTTGTCATGAATCTGGAAGCCAGCATTGATGATGATCTCGCTGATGTTGGGATTACATACAGCATTGGGGCTGATGACACGATTGGAGGTGCTAATTATGATGCATTCACTGTTAAAAGCGATACGGGGGAGCTGAGCTTTAATTCTGATAAATTTCCGTCAGGCCCCACCAATAGCACGGATGAGGACATTATCTTTAATGTGATTGTCACAGCAACCAATTTTTCTACTGCCATTGAAACAGCGACCCATACCTTAGAAATTACCGTCACAAGCGAAACTTTTAAAGCGCCAAGCAGTGGCTCAATCAGTGACACTGCGTCATTTTATTGGCTTTCCAGCCTTGATGGGAACAATGGTTTCCTCATTAATGGAAACCAAGATAATCAAAATAGAAAACAAGACACAAACGGTGCCAAACCAGATGACAACAAAAATCGTTTTTCAGTGTCTTCAGCAGGGGATATCAACGGCGATGGCTACGACGATGTGATCATTGGGGCTTGGGTGAAAATTGGTCCATCTAATGCGAGAGACGATAGTGGCACCAACTATGTGGTGTTTGGTAAAAGTGGCGGTTTTAATGCCTCATTAGAGCTGTCCAAGCTGGATGGCACCAATGGCTTTGAAATCAATGATAGTACACAAAACTATAATAATGGCTTTTCCGTATCTGGCGCTGGCGATGTTAACGGTGATGGCTACGATGATTTGATCGTTGGGTCACCTTATGTAGCCCCTTATGTAAACGATTTTAAAGGTGCAAGCTTTGTGGTGTTTGGTTTCAATAATGATCCAGATACAGGTGGCGCCGCCATTTCGGAAATAGACCTATCACACCTGATAACTGGTGATGGCACCAATGGCTTTGCCATTAAGGGGGTTGCTGATGATGATTTTAGTGGATGGTCTGTGTCTAATGCTGGGGACATTAATGGCGATGGTTACGATGATGTGATCATTGGGGCAAAGGGTGCAAACGATTCTAAAGGTGCAAGTTTTGTGGTGTTTGGTCAAGAGGGTGGCTTTGACCCTGTCTTAGAACTATCCAGCTTAGCTGCAACAAACTCAGGACTCTCCAGCCTAAAAGGCTTTAAAATAAACGGCGTCGACCCCGGTGATAAAAGTGGGGTTTCCGTATCCAGTGCGGGTGACGTCAACGGTGATGGGTACGATGACATTATCATTGGTGCATATAAAGCCACGCCACCTAAACCTGATGGACAGCCTCCTAATAATCATGAAAATTATGGCGAAAGCTATGTGGTGTTTGGTAAAACCACTGGCTTTACGTCTGTCTTAGAACTCTCCAGCCTTGATGGCAGCAATGGTTTTATAATTTATGGCGTTAGTCCTCGCGACTATAGTGGTTTTTCCGTCACCAGCGCTGGGGATGTTAACGGCGATGGGTATGATGACCTGATCATCGGCGCACCACTTGCCTTCGATCCTATTGCAAATCGTGGAAGGGTAGGTGAGGCGGCTATCGTATATGGCTTCGATAATAAATCAGGCACGGCTTCTTCTGCTCTAGCTGCTCTAGACCTTGCCAATCTTGATGGCAAAAATGGATTTTTGATTGTCGGGGAAGGCGGCTTACCCAGAAATGGCCACTATGACAATGCTGGCTGGTCCGTCGCTGGAGCAGGCGATGTTAACGGTGATGGCTACGATGATGTGATCATTGGGGCCTATGGCGCTGACTCCAATGGCAATATTGATGCAGGCGAAAGCTATGTGGTGTTTGGTTTCAATAATGACACCGATACGGATGACGTCCCTGTTTCAGTGATCGAGCTTTTCAACCTTCATAGCCGTGATGGTTTTAGGATCAATGGCAATAATCCAGGGGACCAATTTGGCAGGTCCGTATCTGGTGCAGGCGATGTTAACGGTGATGGTTATGATGATCTGATCGTTGGGGCACGGTATGCAGATAAAGATTTTAGCATACAATCTGATAGCGATGAAGGTGCCAGTTATATAATCTTTGGTGGGCCAACGCTTATTTTAGCGAATGAAGCTCATACATTAGATGGCGGCATTGCATTCTCACTGACCGAAGATGAGAATGGAACAGATGCTCCTCTAACAGCAACGGGTTCTTTTAGTATAGAAGACAGAGAAGGTGTTACTAACACAAATGCTTATACATGGTATGCATCCACTCCTCCTCGTGGCACTGCTAGCGTCGATAATAATGGTAATTGGCACTATGAAATAGACAACAATAAGAATGCTATTCAAAGCTTAGGGAAAGGTGATACCCTTGAAGAAACCTTCACAGTTTATGTAGCAGACGATAATCATAACCCTCGCCAGCTTATCACCATCACGATTACAGGCGCCAATGACCCGGCAACGATTAGTGGTGAGACGTCAGGGTCTGTGACCGAAGACGACACACTCCCCGCGACAGGCACACTGACGATTACGGACGTGGATGACGGCGAAAACGTGTTTACGGAATCGACCTATCCAGGCACCTACGGCAGCTTAGTTATAGTGGATGAAGTGGAGACAGTGGATGATATTGAGGTTATATTAGACGATAAAGTTTGGACCTACACCTTAAATAACGATCATCCCATTGTTAATGCGCTTCCCGCTAACGCGAAACTGAAAGACACCATCACTGTCACGTCAAACGACGACTCGGCCAATGCAACCATCACCATCACGATCAATGGTAACGATGATGATCCCAATGTTACAGGCACCTTCACGGGCACAGTGGTTGAAGATAGTGATTCAAACGGGACAGCGACAGGCACCATTACCATCAG
>JABABO010000130.1 GCA_014238195.1 Kordiimonadaceae bacterium
ATCACCACAGTGCTTGGGCTGTTGCCCCTTTATCTGTTCGGCGGTGTTTTGTGGGTTCCTTTGGCCATTGTCATGGCCTTTGGCTTGTCGGTAGCGTCTATCCTGACGTTGTTTTTCGTGCCTGCCGCATATCTGATGTTTATGCGACAGAACAACGAATCCACCTTACATAAAACCAAATAATTACAGCACCATGCGTTTAAAGGCATCTTTATGCTTATCAATCAGGTGATGCTTTAGGGCACCAATGACGTGGGCACCAAGCACGATGTATACTAAATATTGCAACAAATATTTATGGAACATGCCCCACACGACATACGCACCGCCCTTTTCCAAAAACGATGGAATTTCGATAAGGAAAAAGAAGGCTGGATAACCATGCAAACTGGTCATCACGTACCCTGTAACAGGGACGGCAATCATCAACACATACAGCAGAATATGGGCACTGTGGGCCATTTTTTTCTCAAGCGGCTTTAAGGATGCATCTAAGGCAGGGCGTTTTGATTTTCGGTTCCAAATCAACCTGAAAACCACTAGGCCAAAAATGATCAAGCCAATAGTTTTATGCATGACATTATATTCGGAGCGAAACCAAACCCCTTCTGGAATCATCGAAGAAAAAATGCCCGTGGGGATCATGAAAATAAACAAGATCGCTGTTGTCCAATGCACAATACGTGAAACGCGGCCATAACGCCCTGTTTCATTTTCATTTGTAATATCAAGGATTTCCTCACTGTTGCTTTCGCGCTGTGCAATCCCTAGCAAAGCAAGGCCACAAATCCCAGCGATGATGACTTGACCCCATAGTAAAGTTGGTTTCCAAGCATCCATTGGGGCTTGAAACTTTTTAGGATGATCAATGATCCCAGTATTTAGGGAAACAACGAACCATGCAACAATGCCAAAACAGCAGAGCGCCGCTAACAACAAGCCATAAGTGCGCATTCGCGGCCTAGCATGATTTAAAAGCCAAGCTGTGGTAAACGCCGCAACCACAACAGCCAGCGTGATCAGGCTTTCAAAATGGGGCCACCAGCCTTCTGGTGTGCCAGCACTAATAGGTGATGTGACTGCTAAGGCTTTCGGTGTAAGCACTAGGCTAGACAAACACATCAAGCCAATCCAAGCTAAGTGTTTTCTGCTTTGTGTTAATATATTTTGATAAGACATTTCATACTCCTGACATCAAGAAAATTTAATTCTAAACAACAATAGACCCGAATTTACATATTATTTCAAGCTCTCTCAATTATGAGGTATTTTAGTTTTTTAACCGTGGTTACAATCATCTCGATCCGCATTTGAAAATAAAGTGTGAAGTGCCTGATTTACTCTAAATTCTCCAGAGCATTTTTAATATAAATTTCACGCAAGCGAGGGGCAATTCTGCCTGGCGTCCCGTCACCGATTTTCTCGCCGTCAATTTCAACAACAGGAAAGACAAAAGTTGAAGCGCTGGTGATAAAGGCTTCATCGGCCTGACGTGCTTCATCGGGGGTAAAAGCACGCTCGATGACATGCATATGCAGTATGTCTGCCAAATCAATCACCGCGCGGCGTGTAATGCCATGCAAAATACTGTTGGATAGCTGTCTAGTTATGATTTTCCCATCTTTCACGATATAAGCATTATTAGAAGACCCTTCGGTTATATAGCCGTCCTGCACAAGCCACGCATCCTGTTTGCCTGCTTCTGCCGCAGCTTGTTTTGCAAGCACTGGCGCCAGCAGTTGGATTGTCTTAATATCGCGCCGCCCCCAACGTATATCCTCCATGAAGATCACTTTGATACCCGTTTCTGCGGTTGGGCTTTTTATCAGACTTTTTGATTGCGGAAACATCACAAGCGTTGATGGGACATCACTGGCAGGAAAGCCAAAATCACGATCAGCTACACCGCGTGTCACCTGCAAATAAATCAAGCCTTCGTCTAGTTTGTTTTCACGGATAAGACGCTTCATAGCAGCTGTGATATCCTGTGCTGTTGCAGGCGCACGCATTTGAAGCGCGTGCAGAGAGCGTTCTAAACGCGCCATGTGAGCTGCGTTATCAACTAACTGGCCCCTTAAAACCGATGAGACCTCATAAACACCATCAGCAAACAAAAAACCACGATCAAAAATCGAGATTTTTGCCTCTGTTTCACTGACATATTCGCCGTTCACATAAACAGTACGGCTTTTATTGGGGGGTATGTTTGCCATTCAATCAATCCAATTTACTTCTATAACCAATTGTGGTGAATTTTGATCCCCTCATTTGGCTATAAGTATTTGTGCCGGTTCGACTTATCAATAAATAATGAGATCATTATTCATTGGTCTCGCTTTTGTGTCGGTTCGACTTATCAATAAATAATGAGATCATTATTCATTGGTCTCGCTTTTGTGTCGGTTCGACTTATCAATAAATAATGAGATCATTATTCATTGGTCTCGCTATAAATAAACTTATACAAATATAAATTATCGCTGTAAACGCTGATTAATACATTCGTTTTATTGCAGTGTGAGTTTGGAAATGCTAAACAAAAATTATAGGACTTGCCAGCTGCAAGTAAATATAAAGATATTAATTAAAAATAGTAGTTCCGGGCGTGCCAATGCACAAAGCAAACCGGTTTTAAGTGAGTTGATAAATAATGTGTCCGGCAATTGTAGAAGACGGTTATGACCGTGGGTTTATTATTCCCATCGGCGGGGCCGAAGACAAAGAAACCAATCCGATTATCCTAAGGCGCTTTATCGAAATTTCTGGCGGAAGGGATGCCAATATAGTCATTATTCCTACCGCATCCCGCCTTGATGATACAGGCGAGATATATGAAGAACTTTTTTTAAAACTAGGGGCTGGCAGCGTTTGTTCAATCCCGATTAATAGCCGTGAAGATTCCAATAATCCAGAATTCGTCGAAAAATGTGCGACGGCTACAGGTATTTTCATCACTGGCGGCAATCAATTGCGTTTAGCGACGATCATAGGCGGTACAGTTGCCGCGCAAACCATACGCCGTGCTAATGCCCGCGGTGTCCATGTTGCTGGTACATCTGCTGGGGCTTCGATCATGTCAGAACATATGATGGGCGGCGGACCGTCCGATCAATCACCGTCAGAAGGTGGGGCGACACTAGTGCCTGGGCTTGGCTTAACGAACGCTGCAATTATTGACCAGCACTTTTCTGAGCGCAACAGATTGGGGCGTTTGTTGTCAGCAGCGGCGCTAAACCCATTTTTAATGGGAATTGGCATTGATGAAGATACTGCCGCTTTCATTGACCCAACAGGTTTAGTGGAAATTGTCGGTGCAGGAACTGTGACAATTACAGACGGAAGCGCTTTAAAATACTCCTCTGCTCATGTGGCACGGGCCAATGAAGGTTTAGGTTTATTAGGACTAAAACTTGACATCTTGCATGAAGGGTGTCGATATGACTTAAATACACGTGAAGCGTTTCCACCCAGTGTGGATGGTCAAGGCGTGTGTAATATTTAACAAGCTTTGGAATGTGTGCTTTGTTCAAGGGAAGTTGACGCGCCGTTTCTAGGTCTTGCTTTTGTATCCTGATAAATTGGATACATGTAACTATAAGGGGAAGCGTCATGAAAATACTTAAAACCAACCTATATTTAGGCCCAAACCAATATGCGAAGTTTCGGGTTATCAAACATGTACTTGATATTGGCATCTTGGAAGATTGGCCGTCTGTTAAACTTGGTACAGGTTTTATTGACGGTCTATTAGAAGCTCTGCCAGGCTTGCATGAACATGGTTGTTCCTACCGCGTGTCGGGGGGATTTGTGCGCCGCTTGCGTGAAGATGAAGGCACATGGATGGGCCATATCATCGAGCACGTTGCCCTTGAATTACAATGTGTTGCTGGCAACGAAGTAACCTATGGACGTACACGATCTGCTGGACAAACAGGCCATTATAATATGGTTTATGCTTATATTCACCGTGACGTAGGTCTTGCTGCTGGTGCATTGGCGATCAAGCTTCTCATGCACCTGATCCCTAGTGAAGTTGCGACAAAAACAGGCTATTCTATTGAAGATGATTTTAATTGGGAAGATGAACTTAATAGCTTCATCAAGGGGGCGCAGCGTCATGCTTTCGGCCCCAGTACAGCATCCCTTGTTGCCGCAGCAGAAGAACGCGATGTGCCTTGGTTGCGCCTCAATAAATACAGCCTTGTTCAGTTTGGTCATGGCAAGCATCAAAAACGTATTCAAGCCACCATTACCAGTGAAACCAAGCATATCGCTGTTGAAATTTCCTGTGACAAAGAAGATACCCATAATTTACTGAGCGATCTAGGCTTGCCAGTGCCAAAGCAATATATGATTTATAGTCCGCGTGAAGCACGCCGCGCAGCCAACCGCATAGGATACCCCGTTGTTGTTAAGCCACTTGATGCGAATCACGGTCGTGGGGTATCGATTAACCTAACAACCGATGAAGAAGTCACGACAGGATTTGAACACGCGCGGGAGCACGGTACAGGGCGTTCTGTGCTTGTTGAAAGCTATATTACTGGCTTTGATCATAGAATGCTGGTGGTCAATAACGAACTTGTCGCTGTTGCTAAGCGTGTTCCAGGCCACGTCATTGGGGACGGTGAACACACAATCGTCGAGCTGATCAATATAGTAAACCAAGACCCTAATCGCGGCGTTGGTCATGAAAAGGTCCTCACCAAGCTTGAAATTGATAATCAAGCCCGTCGCTTGATGGAAAATGCAGGCCACACACAAGATACAATTTTACCAGACGAAGAAATATTTTATCTGCGTGATACGGCTAATCTTTCCACAGGCGGAACAGCCATTGACCTGACCGATGTGGTGCACCCCGATAACCGCGAAATGGCTGTGCGGGCTATTCAAGCCGTTGGCCTTGATATTGGTGGTGTTGATTTCTTAACCGATGACATCACCCAGTCTTACAAAGATATTGGCGGGGCAATTGTTGAAGTGAATGCAGCGCCAGGTTTCCGCATGCATGTCGCACCATCCGAAGGCCAACCCCGCGATGTGGCTGGAAAAGTGCTTGATATGTTATTCCCATCCGATGCCCCAAGCCGCATTCCCATCGCGGCTATCACGGGAACAAACGGTAAAACGACAACATCGCGCATGCTTGCACACATCATTAAGGCCTGTGGACTCACTGTAGGCCTAACCACCACAGATGGCATTTATGTCGATGGTAAGCAAACGGTAAAAGGCGACACAACAGGCCCGATGTCAGCGCAAATGGTCCTGCGAGACCCGACCGTAGACTTTGCGGTGTTAGAAACCGCACGCGGTGGTTTGGTCCGCAGTGGTCTTGGCTATGCAAGTACCAATGTCTCAGCCTGTTTGAATGTGGCGTCTGATCACTTGGGCCTTGGCGGCGTCGATACCCTTGAAGAACTCGCAAAAATTAAACGTGTTGTCGTCGAAGCCGCAACCGATACCGTGGTTTTAAACGCCGATGATAAAAACTGTTTGATGATGGCTGATTATGCGGACGCTGATAATATTATGTATGTCACCATGTATCATGACCACACTTTGGTCAAACAACATATTGATGCAGGCGGCAAGGCTATTGTGCTGGAAAAAGGCATGAACGGCGACTTGATAACCATCTATGATAATTGCACACATATTCCGGTTCTTTGGTCACACTTGATACCCGCGACCATTGAAGGCAAGGCTATGCATAACGTGCAAAACGCCATGTTTGCTGCCGCTATGGCCTATAGTTTTGATCTTGACCTTGATCAAATTCGCCAAGGCTTACGCACCTTCAACACCAGCTTCTTCCAAGCACCGGGTCGTATGAATGTCTATGATGAGCATTCCTTCCGGGTGATTTTAGATTATGCCCATAATGCCGCGGCATTTTCTGTTGTGGTTGATTTGGTTGATAAATTAGATGATCATAACCGTAAATTTGTGACCTTTTCTTGCCCTGGTGATCGTCGTGATGAAGATATTATGGAAGCTGCCGAAGTCATCGCGGGCCACTTTGATCATTATGTCTTGAAAGCTGATGATAATCGGCGCAAGCGGGGGCATGACGAAGTACCACAAATGCTTAAGACAGGTCTATTGGCAAATGGTGTTAAGGAAAATGCCATAACGATTATTGCCGACGAAGCCGAAGCGATTGAAGCAACGCTGGCGATGGCTGGTGAAAAAGATTTAGTGATCGTGTTCGGCGATGATGTCACCCGCTGTTGGAAGCAAATTATCAATTTCGGTGATGAAAACCAACCACAAGAAGCCATCGCAAGCAATTTAGGCACTGCCAAGCCATACGAAGACCTGATCGATGATAGCTTGCAGGTCATCAGTGACGAGCGCGGGGTGCGTCTCGCTCGTGATGATGTGGAAGACGGCGATTAAGTGAGGCGGGCGAATATCATGCGTAAAATTTCAATTGATGAACTTGAGGTATTTTTATCTGTAAAAATACCGAGTGACCCAAAACTTGCACTTGATGATAGTCGCCGTGTGACAGGGCCAGGCTTACTATGGAAAAAGCCTGGTGCGCTGGTGGATGTTCTCATCAGTGATGACTTCGACAAAAACCATGTGGTGTGCGTTTGGGAAACACAAATGCGCCGCGTGCTTGATGCCATCGGTTGGGTGGATAGCGAAACAAAATTCCGTATTTTTGAAGACGGCGTAACCTTAGCGATCTCGTCAACAATGGACCTTTTATATTCAGCCGTGTTTGCCGTTGAAACAGGGTGGGCACTTGCGGCATATGAACTGCTCGGTGAAACACCGCCTGATTATGATCATTATATTGCCGACCTTACCAAAGTGATCGCTCTTGAGGAAAATCCAGCCCTCCTAAGTTTGCGCACAGCCGCTAAAGACCGCGACATTGATGTGCTGTGTGACGATGATTATATTTCCCTTGGTCACGGAAAGGGCTCAAAAGTTTGGGCAGTGGAAAACATCCCTACCCCGGACAAAGTCGATTGGGACTATCTTTATAATCTACCTGTCGCCTTAATCACTGGCACAAATGGCAAGTCCACCAGCGTGCGCTTAACGACAGCGATCGCTGAAGCGGCAGGTTTAACCGCCGGTTCCACATCGACCGATTTTGTGAAACTCGGCGATGAAATACTGGACTACGGCGATTATTCTGGCCCTGGTGGTGCGCGGATGTTGCTGCGCGACAAACGGCTGGATATTGCTTTCCTTGAAGTCGCGCGTGGTGGTATTTTGCGCCGTGGCCTACCGTTAACTGAAGCAAGTGGTGCACTTGTCACCAACGTAGCGGCTGATCATTTGGGTCAATATGGTGTTAATACTGTTGAAGCCCTAGCCGAAACAAAATTTGCTGTCGCGCGAACACTTAGCAAAGATGGTATTTTGGTACTGAATGCCGATGATCCGCTAGTTGTTGCCAATGGCGTGAGGGCTGAACGCACAGTTTGTTGGTTCTCGCTAGACCCCAATAACAAACATATCCAAGACGCAGCTAATGATGGGCTTGCCCACTGTTATTTTGACGGCGAGACTATTCATTATTATAGTGGTGCAAAAATCGACTTGTCCATCAAAGCAGCCGATATACCCGTCACCATGGGTGGGGCTGCGAAATTTAATATCCAAAATGCTATGGGGGCACTGTGCCTGGCAAAAGTGATGGGCGTGCCAGACACCGCTATCACACATGGGCTTACCAACTTTTCTAGCTCCCAAGACCATAACCCTGGCCGCTGTAATGAATTTACTGTAAATGGGGCTAAAATTTTTGTTGATTTTGCCCATAATCCTCATGCGATAGCTGCTATCGCTGATATGATCACCAATCTGTCTGGCAACAAAAAATACTTGATGCTGTCCCACGCGGGTGATCGCACGGATTTGGAAATAAACCAACTCACGCAAGGGGCGCTCACCTTCCAACCCGATGTTATCATCACAGCTGAAATTGAAGGCTATTTGCGCGGTCGTGAAATTGGTGTCATTCCAGAATTGATTAAGTCTGAATGTATACGACATGGTTTTAGGGCTGACCAAGTGGAATATGCTACAAATCCAAGGGATGGTACGCAGATGATTCTTGATCGCTTAAAGCCTGGCGATTTGGTCTTGCTTCTTGCCCTAGCAGAACGCGATTCGGTTTTTGATCTTTTAAATGAAGTGGCCGAATAGATAATTTCTCAAAAGATACCCTTATTTACACGGTGCAAACGTGGTTGCCATCACAGGAGTATTATGCGTAACACAAGCCCGTTTCATACCATCGCTATTGTAAGCCATAGCGATTTCGCCGTGCTTTGTAACGGCGATTAATCCGCCGTCACCGCCTAATGCTTGCACGTCATCGAGCAAACGCCACAAGGCCTGCTGCAAAGTATCCCCCGCCATAGTATAGCCATTCGCTACAGTAAGCGCACCGCCTGCCCGGATAAAATATTCGCCTGTGCCAGTGCATGAAATGGCAATGTCATGATCAGCCCAAGTGCCAACACCAATGATGGGCGTATCCCCAACACGACCGGCTGGTTTACCAAAAACCCCACCTGTGGATGTCGCAGAAGCTAGGTTACCCTGACTATCAAGGGCAACAGCCCCGACCGTACCATGCATCATTGTTTGTACTTCAATATCACTGCTGCTTACACCAACAGGTAAAACATAATAGCTCGCTGGGTCAGAAACACGTTCAAACCCTTCAGCGCGAGCAAAGTCATTCGCCCCATCCGCTGTGATTAAAACGCATTCTGATTTTTCCATAACACCACGCGCCACAGCCACAGGACTAACAACATCGTGTATGGCAGAAACTGACCCAGCCCTTTTTGTGTGGCCTTCCATAATGCTCGCATCAAGCTCTACTTGCCCTTTAGTGTTGGGGGCGGAGCCTTTTCCAGCCACATAAAGCCCTGAACGCTCCATCGCTTTCACCATCGTTTCCACAACATCAAGGGCAGCAGCACCGCAGCGCAGCATGGCTTCGCCCTTTTTGGCAAGTTCCCCCAAATGGGTTTCAACAACTGTATAATCTTCACCAGCTTTAGGGCCAGCACCACCATGCAAGGCCAATGAAAATTCTATGCGTCTATCAGTCGCCACAGGCTGTTGGTCACTGCTTTTGGAAATGGTCATCATAAGCCCCTTAAGTCATAAATTTTTATGGATTGTGCTATACTGTAAAAAGTTTGAGACTTCAAAACATTAATCATATGAAAACTCGCTTGTTCAGGTATACTGGTGCAAATTCCAATCATAAATAAATGTTCAACAAGGTGGAGCATCATGAACATACAATCAGAAACACGCATGTCACGACGCAAACTATTGCTTGCTGGGGCCAGTACACTTGCAGTGACGACCATCCCAATGGCGAAATATATGCCAAAAGGTTTCATCCCCTTAGCCGTCGCAAATGATTCTGAGGTGTCCCTGTCTGGGGATCAATTGATGGCGGATAAAGTTGGCTTAACGACGTTGAACGCCCGCCCGATTAATATGGAAACGCCTGCGCATTTACTTGATGATAGTATCACACCAGCAAACAGGCTATTCGTGCGCAACAATGGCACCCTGCCCGATTACGATGAGCATCCTGCAAGCGCATGGACATTAACTATTGACGGCGAAGTTGAAAACGAACTGTCGTTGGCTATTGATGACCTTAAGCGCGATTTTGAAGTCGTTAAAAAGCAGTTATGGATCGAGTGTGG
>JABABO010000086.1 GCA_014238195.1 Kordiimonadaceae bacterium
GTATTGGTGCTTGCGGTTTCTTGATAAAATAAAGCTCCGACACCGTCTGGCATCAAGGCTGAAATATTTTGAGATTGTTCTGTCACGTTTCAGCAAGCGCTAAAAGATCAGCGCGCTTGCCCCCCAAGCAGCTGCGACTGTTAGCGGCGAGATCAAAATAAAACTAACAGGGCTGTTCAAAACCGCAGAAATACCAATAACCATGGAAATACTGCGGCTTTGTGCATTATCAAAGGCTGGGGCTGGGTCATCAAAGAACATTATTTTTATCACACGGATATAATAAAAAGCACCAACAACGCTGGCCAGCACCCCAATCACAGCAAGCGGTACTAACCCCGCATCAATCGCAGCTTTAAAGATAAACCATTTACCAAAAAAACCAGCAAGCAAAGGAATACCTGCAAGCGAGAACATAAATATAGCGATTGCTATCGCCATTGGCAAGTTATGCACTGATAAGCCTGCAAGATCATTTATGTCTTCAACCATCACCCCTTCCCGCTTCATGGAAAGAATAGCGGCAAAAGCACCCAGTGTCATGGTCAAGTAAATTGTAATATATACAAGCAGAGCTTCAATACCGCCAACACTTCCAGCAGCTAAACCGACCAGCGCAAAGCCGATATGTCCGATAGAACTATAAGCCATCAGGCGTTTGATATTGGTTTGGGCAAGGGCCACAAAAGCACCAATCAACATCGAAGCAATTGATACAAACACAATGACCTGCTGCCACTCATTAACAAGCTGAGGGAATGCCCCCACAACAACACGGATAAATAGGGCTAAAGCGGCGACTTTGGGGGCCGAAGCAAAAAATGCGGTAACAGGGGTTGGGGCACCTTCATAAACATCGGGGGTCCACATATGGAAAGGCACAGCAGAAACTTTAAAGCACAAGCCAGATATAATGAAGACCATACCCACAAGCACACCCATATTGATGTCTGCGCCGCTTTCAATAGTTTGAGCAAGAACATCAAAGTCAATCGACCCACTAAAGCCATATACCAAAGACACCCCATACAGCAGCATACCAGACGATAAAGCGCCCAGCACAAAATACTTAAGACCAGCTTCGGTGGACCTGCCACGGTCACGGTTTAAAGCCGCCAATACATAAAGCGACAGGCTTTGCAATTCCAGTCCGACATAAAGTGTCATCAGGTTATTGGCTGAAATCATGATCAACATACCCAGCGTTGCCAGAACAACTAAAACAGGGAATTCAAATTTTGCCAATTTGTGAAGATGCAAATATGCTGGGGCTAACAGAAGCGCAACAATACTGCCTATAAGAACCAATAGCTTTGTAAATATCGCAAAACTATCCGTGATAAACATGCCCCCAAATGTAACCGCACGTTCACCGCCAACATGTGTAAACAACACCACACCTGCGACAACCAAAATTGCTATAGCGATCTGAACCGCTTGTTTGAAGCCATCTTGGCCTTTGAATACGCCGAACATCAACAACGCCATAGCCCCAAGGCCCAGCACAATTTCTGCCATAGCGGGGATCAAACTTGGAATTTCACCTGACATGGCGTTAGTCTCCTAATACTGCTGAATGGGGCGCAGTACTTGCTGTGCCTTCACTTGAAAAATTTTGTGAAATTAAGTGTTCGACTGTGGCATGGAGTGGCGCCAGAAAACTATTGGGATAAATACCCATCCATAAAACCACAGCGACAAGCGGCGCAAAGATAACCTTTTCACGGATATTCATATCGGTCATTGCCTTAACATCGTCTTTGGTCAAATCACCAAAAATAACCCGCCGTACCAGATACAGCATATATGCAGCCCCAAGAACAACACCAAAGGCCGCACCAAAGGCGATCCAACTATTATATTGGAATGCACCAGCAAGCACTAAAAACTCACCAACAAACCCGCTGGTGCCTGGCAGGCCGATAGATGCCATAGACATAAAGACGAACACGGTTGCGTATACTTTCATGTTGATAGCAAGGCCACCGTATCTGTTAATTTCCCGTGTGTGCAGGCGATCATAAATCAGATCCAGAATGAGTTGGATCAGAAGCA
>JABABO010000122.1 GCA_014238195.1 Kordiimonadaceae bacterium
GAGCAGTTTGACAGATGTCTTACCTCAGATAACGGCTGCTTGGGCGTACCAGAATGAGGTTGAGCAACCTGTTCTCAGTCATGCGCCAAGTGCGACACTTGCTCGCCAAATACTGAATGGTGCCCCTGCGGATATTCTGATATCGGCTAATAAACATTGGATAATGGAAGTAGCCCGAAAGGAGCTATTTAGCCATTCCCCGACCGCTGTAGCACACAACCAGCTTGTGTTTGCGGTCAATAAAAACGCTGGAACATCATTGAAAAACTATAGTGTTCTAAAGGCTGATAAGTTGATATTGGCGGATCCAAAGCTGTCTCCCTCTGGGGCTTATGCCATGAGGTTTTTGAGGTCTTTATATGAAATAGGCGCATTAGAGGGTAAATTCCTTTATACAAATAATGTTCGGGCGAGTATGCGCATGATTGAACTAACCCATTATCCAGGCTTTATTTACCGCACCGACGCAATGGCTAACCAGCGGCTTAAAATAATCATGTCGATTGACCCAGTGGTAACGGGCGATATAGTGTATATGGCAGGTGCACTCAGTAATAGAAAGCAATCACAGAAAATATTAGCCGAAGATTTTGTTAAATTCCTAAGATCGCCGTCTATATCAAATATCTGGCGACACCATGCCTTTGACCCCATTAAACCTGTTGCTAGTCAGTAACCAATAAAAACCGAAACAACAGAAACAACAGGCCGAAAACACAGATTGCAAGTGACTATGAACAAATCACCCTTAACCCCAGCATTTGTGCATGACCATAACCCAGTTTATGGACAGAGAACATCTATGAGCGATTTGGTCAGTCGTGTGCTGTGCCATAATCCAAACCCTTATACATACACGGGTAGCGGAACATATCTTGTAGGTAAAACTGACCTTGCAATCATTGACCCAGGTCCAATTGATAAAACCCATTTAAATGCGTTATGCACTGCCATTGATAATCGTCCTGTAACAGCCATTTTGGTGACGCATACACATCTTGACCATTCCCCGCTTTCAAGACAGCTTGCTGACATCACAGGTGCGCCGATCATGGCCTTTGGTCCGCACGGCGCTGGGCGCAGAAAAGGAAGTGGGCGGGGATTTGATGGAATAGACGTCGAGGCAGGTGCAGATCTGGATTTCACCCCTTCTGTCATTCTGCAAGATCATCAAATTATTAGTGGTCTTGACTGGTCCCTTGAAGCCATTCACACCCCTGGGCATACTTCAAATCACATGTGTTTTCACTTGATAGAAGAAAATGCAGTTTTCACAGGGGACCACATCATGGGTTGGGCGACCTCTGTCATATCACCCCCTGATGGTGATATGCGCGATTATTTGGTCAGCCTTGAAAAAGTAAAGGCTTTAGACGCTGCTCGGCTTTATCCGACCCACGGCAAACCCATTGACAAAACGCGTGCTTTTATTCGCGGTATTATCATCCACCGCCGAATGCGTGAAGGCCAAATACTAAAGTTGCTTGAAAATGGCCCGTTGACAATCCCAGCTCTGGTGAAAAGGATGTATGCGGGCATTGACCCGCGCCTGCACGGCGCTGCTGGTCGGTCGGTTTATTCCCATCTTATTGCTTTGTGTGAGGAGAAACGATTACATTCAAACCCCAATATTAGCTTTGATGGGGTTTATAGCTTGCCTTAAGGGAAGCCGAAGGTTATCACTACAGTGGAATTATGCTATAATGTGCGATGATAAATATTAATCGCTAAGACACTTATATGCGGTCTATTACATTGCATCACGGAGTAAGTTTATGAATATGGCAGCGTCTGCTAAGCTAGACCCCACCCTTGATCTGGTCACGGAAATTAAGCGATTAAAACAAGAAAAAAACGCTGTTATTTTGGCGCATTATTACCAAGCGGGTGACATCCAAGATATTGCCGATTTTGTGGGCGATAGCCTTGATCTGTCTCGCCGTGCAGCGGAAACGGATGCGGACATGATTGTTTTTTGCGGTGTGCGCTTTATGGCTGAGGTTGCCAAAATTCTTAGCCCAGATAAAAAAGTTATTCTACCAGACTTGGCCGCAGGATGCAGTTTGGAAGATAGCTGCCCACCTGATGAATTTCGGGCTTTTAAGGCAGCTAACCCTGATCATATGGTCCTTAGTTATATCAATTGTTCGGCTGATATTAAAGCAATGACCGATATTATTGTGACAAGCAGTAACGCTGAACATATTGTTGAGGGCTTGGCCAAAGATCAAAAAATCATCTTCGCACCAGACCGCCACCTAGGGGGTTATCTATCCCGCAAATTAGGCCGTGATATGTTGTTATGGCAAGGGGCGTGTATCGTGCACGAACTGTTTAGCGAAAAAGAACTTATAAAGCTGAAAGCCAGACATCCCGACGCGCCCGTTGCAGCGCATCCAGAATGTCCAGACCAAATTGTCCAACATGCAGACCATGTCGGCAGCACGTCCTCGATCCTTGAGTTTGCAATCAATAGTCCTGCTGATACCCTGATTATAGCAACAGAACCTGGCATTATTCATCAAATGGAAAAAGCAGCCCCAAACAAAACCTTTATCGGTGCGCCTGGTGCCGATGGCAACTGTAGCTGCAATACTTGCCCCTATATGGCATTGAATACAATGCAAAAATTGTATCTTTGCTTGCAAAATGGCGGCCCTGAAATCAATCTGGATGAAGGGACCCGTGTTGCTGCTGAAAAGCCACTGCGGCGTATGCTGGAGCTCAGCACTGCTATCAATCAAAAACCACAAACGTTTGCTACGACGGTGAAAGAATAATCATGGTCCGCGCCATCAAGTACAGCAAAGCCCCTGAGTTTCCATTAAGTGAAACAGACGTAGAATGTTTTATTGATACAGCTTTATCGGAAGACATAGGCGGCGGCGATGTTACCTGTGAATTTGTTATACCAGCTGATGCGACCTTAAAAGCAACGATGCATGCACGGCAACACATGATCCTTGCGGGTTCACCCTTGATGGCGCCTATTTTTAAGCGTTTGTCACGTGACACTGAATTGCAGTTTAGCGCAAGTGATGGCGACCGGCTTATTAAAGGGTCCCCGATTGTTTGTGTAAAAGGGAACGCCCGTGCACTTCTGTCGGGTGAACGCACTGCCTTAAACATACTTCAACACTTATCGGGGATAGCAA
>JABABO010000186.1 GCA_014238195.1 Kordiimonadaceae bacterium
GGGATGGCACAAGCTGCCATTGAAACGGGCTGGGGAACCAGCTACTTCGCGCAGGAAGGTAATGCTTTGTTCGGAGAATGGGCATGGGGCGATACAGCAGGCCTTTTACCCCGTGGTCGCGAAGCCGGTAAAACCCATAAAATCAAGAAATTTGAATATCTGTTAGATAGTGTGCGCAGTTATATGCTGAATTTAAATCGACACACTGCTTACCGCGAGCTGCGCGCACGCCGTGCTGAACTGCGCAGCCACAGCCTAGCCGTTACAGGGCCTTCCTTAGCACCAGCTTTGATTGAATATTCAGAACGCGGTGAAGCGTATGTTACGAGTATTCTATCAATAATAAACTATAATGGTTTTGACGGGCTGGATAATGCGCAGCTTGCAAAAAGCTAAAACTTTATTTTAGCTGATTGGCACTTGCTTTATTGGCTCTATCTTATCATGGTGCTCATATGTCAGAACCAAAAGTCATAAGAACAATCAAGGAATTGCGCGCGGTTGTTCAAGATTGGCGCCAGCAAAGTCAAACCGTAGGGCTTGTGCCGACTATGGGGGCCTTGCATCATGGGCATTTATCGCTGGTGGATAGTATAGCCAAGGAATGCGACAAAATTATCGTCAGCATCTTTGTTAACCCGACCCAGTTTGGTGAAAATGAAGACTTTGGGAGTTACCCCCGCGATGAGGCGCATGATCTTGAAAAATTAGCTCGCTATTCAGTTGATCTTGTTTTCGCCCCTACGGCGGCTGAAATGTACCCAAAAGGGGTTTTTACCAGTCTTACAAAAGTACATGTCGCTGGCCTAGCTGATATACTGGAGGGCGCTAACCGCCCAGGCCATTTTGATGGCATGGCCACAGTTGTTACAAAACTTTTATTACAAGCCCAGCCCGATGTTGCAATATTTGGCGAAAAAGACTATCAACAACTCGCCGTGATCCGCCGATTGGTTGCTGACTTAAATATCCCAACAAAAATTCTTGGTGGGGAACTGATCCGCGAGGCAGACGGCTTAGCTGCTTCATCCCGCAATGCCTACCTAAACCCAATGGAACGCAAAGTAGCGGGGCAATTTAATGTTATATTAAACAGGCTTGTGGAAGCCGCTCAATCAGGCCATTGTGACCTGCGGCAGTTGGAAAGAACTGCAAGCCAGCAGCTACTAGATGCTGGTTTTAACGCCGTTGATTACGTTAGTATCGTTGACAAGCGAACCTTGCGACCCCTTGATCATATTGATCAAGACGCTCAAGTGCTCGCGGCTGTGCGCATAAGGGATGTTAGGCTGTTGGACAATATGGCGATTAGTCCAGCTTTATAAAATGTCAACTACATCAACCAAATAGACGCAAGACCTAAAAAAGCAAAAAAGCCGATAACGTCGGTTATGGTCGTCACAAAGACACTCGAAGCAATCGCAGGATCAACGCCTACTTTATTCAAGCTCATCGGCACCAAAATACCACATAAACCAGCACTGATTAAGTTAAACACCATCGCTGAGGCAAAAACAAAACCCAACATAGGGTTATTAAACCATATCCAAGCAAACAGACCCGATATTATAGCCAAGATCACCCCATTGAGGCTAGCAACCAACACTTCACGGCTTAACACACGCACCGCATTGACACTGCTAAGGTCTTTTGTTGCAATCGCGCGCACTGCAACTGTCATTGTTTGTGTGGCGGCATTACCGCCCATGCTGGCAACAATTGGCATTAAAATCGCTAAGGCGACCATTTCTTCGATTGTCGTATCAAACAATCCAATAACAAGCGAAGCCAGCACAGCCGTACCCAGATTTACAAACAGCCAAATGAAGCGCCCTTTTGCCATATCGCGCAGGCTTTCATTTAGGCCAGTTTCACCGACACCTGCCAGAGCCATGATATCTTCTTGCGCTTCTTCTTCAATCACTTCAACAACATCATCTACGGTGATCACGCCGACTAAACGGCGGCTGGCATCCACAACACCGGCTGAGATTAAATGATATTTGGTGAATTGGTAAGCGACTTCTTCTTGATCAGCGAGCACGTCAAGCACATAGGGCTCGTGCTCCATAATTTCATTTAAGGTTCTTGTGCGCAGTGACCGCATTATCCGCGACACCGGCAATGTCCCCACAAGACGGTGTCCAGGGTCTACAACAAAAACATCATAGAAATCATCGGGCATCGTTTCATTTTCGTCTTCGCGGCGTAAATAATCAATGGTTTGACCAATGGTCCAAAACTCTGGTAGCGCAACCAGTTCACGCTGCATAAGCCGCCCTGCACTATCTTCTGGGTAATTTAGGCTTTCTTCAATGGCAACACGGTCATCAGCATCCAGCGCTGACATGACTTCGGCGCGGTCATCAGCACCAAGTTCTTCCAAAACATAAACCGCTTCATCGGTTTCTAGTTCATTCACGGCTTCGGCAAGCTGGGTGTTGGGTAATTGTTCGTAGACTTCTTCTTGTGCAATACCTTCAATCTCAAAAAGAACATCGGGGTCTAGCGCTTCTCCCACTAAATCAAGATAGGTCTGGCGGTCTGACTTAGAAAGTATCTCAAGAATATCTGCAACGTCAGCCGCGTGAAGCTCAGACGTTATGTCAATCAAACGACCTTTATCACCCTCAGCAATCACCTCTTGCACCAGCGCTACAAAACTGCGACTTAAGTGCACATCTGTTTGTGGGGGTGTGTCGTCGGTATGTTCAGATAAATGCCCGATACCGTGATGACGTAATTGATCACCCTGTAAATCAGAAGGGCGGTTATCGTGATCTAAGGGCTTTTTATTCATGGTCGTCCCCTTTGATTACTTGGCGTAAATTACTTGGCGTAAATTACTTGGCGTAGATTACTTGGCGTAAAATTTCAGCGGCTTTGGCAATGGCCTTTGATAGGGGAACACGGGGCTTGTGTCCATAAATGTATCAACCTGCTGCCAAAATATTTAGCAACAGGTTATTATTTTCAAATCGCAAGAATTTCTTATGACGCAAATAGGGTCAAATAGGTCAAGTAACCACCAGTACCAAATAGCGAGATCACAGTGCCAAGAGCACCAATAACGCGGGCATTTTTGGGTGATTCAGGGCCATTCATACCAATGACATGCGAAATGCGTATTGCAAAAAAGAAGACCGCAAAAGATTTCACAACCATGGAACCCCCGACTTGCACTTCTATCAAGCCAAGCAGAATAAGAAATAAAGGCAAGTTTTCTGTTAGATTACCGTGTACCCGAATACGGCGTAGCAACATTTCTTTACCGCCATCACCTAGCGGAACGCTGACCTCGCCGCGCATAAGGCCAACACGCATCATAAGAATAACCTGCAGAACTGTGAACACGACAGCTGTCATTGCTGTAATCATTGGATAAGACATAATTTCTCCCGTATCTTATATTAATTGATTTAAATACCCATCATTAGTCCACACGGCGAACCCAACGCTTTTACAAACTGAAAAGCACTATACAGGCAAAGCCTTTATTGAACAGAGTTGATATTAACACTCTCATGCATGATCGAACCCTTAACAGCCCACCATAACATGCGGTGCTTATAACAGATCAGATCAGGAAAGTGAATACACATGTCGGAACAGGACATGAAATATCTTTAGTGCTATTAACAACGACGTTAAATAGCGATGACTTTTTTGCTTAACATCCGCTTTTTAAGTTGCAGATGGCTATCGTATCTGATAGCTAAACGCCACCTCAATTGATCCTTAGTCAAAATATGCGACAAAGGACGGTCGTGCGGCCGTGGCGGAATTGGTAGACGCGCAGCGTTGAGGTCGCTGTGGGATTAATTTCCCGTGGAAGTTCGAGTCTTCTCGGCCGCACCAGCTTCCATAACCTTATCAACAACTTAGCTGATTTCACGAGCAAATCAAAAAAGATAGCGAATCCCGAACAAAAATTCGTCAGATTTACTGCTAAACTGCGTCCCACCCGCAGGAAATTCTAATGTGCGATCTGTGCGAATAGCAATCACAGTACCAGGGTCAGTTTCAAATCGGCCCATGTCGGTACGCCTAAACAAAAGCTCCAGATGAACATCGTCAGTCATTGGGGCTGAAAAGCCACCACCCAAGGACCAGACAAACTGTGTAGCCTTACCGCCTTGCGTGATGGTATTGACATTAATACGCGCCGTTGGAAATGCGTAATTCACTGCATTCACTTGGTTATTAGAGAACCCCGCCCCCACTTCCACAAAAGGATAGGCCCCTTCATAGTGCTGATCAAACAGCGTGAGCACATTAACCCTCGCCGTCGATACAAAACGCTGGTAGGACCCTTTGGCTGAAACGGGTTGATCGTCTGTGTCCAGCCCATTGAAATTTGCGAACCCTTCATAGTCCACTGCTTTGTTTTGGGAGAGAGCCACTTCGAAACTGAGCCACCTGTTAAACTGATATCCAAGACCAATTTCAAGAAAACCATGGTGACTTAACCCACCTTCTACGCCGCGTGGCAGACCATCGGACCCTGTACCACAACCAAAATAGGCCGGTGGATCGCTTGCTTGACAATCAGCGTCTAACAGACGTGACGTGGACGGCGCGCTCTGCCCATACGATATACGCAATGATAAATTATTATTTTCAGAAGCCGCAAAGACGGGGCGGTAAGCCATCATCGTTAAAACCAAAAAACAAAGGCCCAAAATTATAGGCCGAACATATGGGCTAACGATCATACTTTATCCTTTTAAAATTTAAGAGGCTGAGAGAGCTTATTCTGGAATTCTATAAACCAGTCTATAAACAAAAACCACCACGAAAGCGTAGATTTTATCTATCCATCGTGGTGGTTTATTGTAATAAGCGAGGGGGCTTACCCCCTCATTAAAGTTTTAGGTCAGCGGACCTTTAGAAGTTAAAGCGTAACTTCGCGTAATATTCGCCGCCATTAAAGCCGAATGGTGCCGCTTCTGGGTATAATTGACCAGTATTACTTTTAAGTTGATTTTCATCAGGATAATTGTCAAGGAAATTTTCGACGCCAGCAATGATTTGCAAACGGTCAGACACATCATAGGCAACCTCAGCATCAACAAGGAATTCTGAACTGATACCATCAATACCATTGCCTGTATCATCCCAGCCACCATAGTAGTTTACACGCAGCAAAGTGCTAAATTTACCTTCGGTATGGGCCCAAGTCACGCTGCCTTTAACATTAGGTAGCAAGTCTTCCAAGTGGCGTACACGGTCATCATCAATAGGGTTCAATGTACCAACATCAGTGACTTCTGTTTTCGTGTAGTTTGCGGCTAGAGTAAGGTTTGACTGTCCTTCGAACAGATCGAACGCATAACGGCCCACAATATCAATACCTTGTGTGTGGGTGCTGAAACTGTTTGAGAAGAAACGGAACTCAGCTAAATCATCAAGGCCAAGAAAGTCCTGACGGTTAATGGTACCCGCTGCGTCTAATTCTGTTAAGGCCTCCGATACTGACGAGTATTCAGTATTACTAACAGAGTTCAAAGCGAGAAGGAAGTCAACGTCTGCACCAAGTGCAACACGGTCATTCACATCAATATCAAAGAAATCGACGGTCCAAGTTGTTGCGCCTAGGTCTAGGGCAAAACCGAGGGAGATGTTACGCGCGCTCTCAGTCGTAAGTTCTGGACGACCATTGCCTTGTGATTCAATAAAATCAGCAGCCAATTGACCAGCAGCAGATGATAGAGGCAACGTACCCTGATCAATCAAAACACCATCAATGATTTGCGTTGTCACATTGGTGATGTTTGCTTGTCCAGATGTTGGGGCGTGGAAACCTGTGGAATAGGTACCACGGAGCCGCAAGCTATCGCTGACTTTATACATCAGTGCGACTTTATAATCGACAGTGTTACCAAAATCTTGATAATCTTCATACCGCAAGGCAGTTTGCATGGTTAATTCATCTGTGACATCGGCTTCAAGATCAATATAAACCCCGTAGCTGTCCTGTGAATTTGAGGAGCTAGCGGGGAAACCACCAAAACCGTTGGAACTTGATGAGAAACCTTGATCAGCAAGCGGGCCAAGGGCAAAAGACGCAGCATCACCAGCAAACAGATCGAATGTTTCCTTGCGGTATTCAGCGCCAAAAGCAACATTGACGTCAGAGGCAAAAGCGCTGCTTGGGATCGCATAAACAAAATCAGCATTCACAGATGTTTCGATTTGTTCTTGACCACCAGGGACAAAATCACGCGGCGAATCTGGGCCAAGCGAAGCATTCAAGGTATTACGAATATAGAAATCAGTGCGGTTAGCACCGTGTGTGATACTTAAATCATAATCAAGGCCAGAGCCGAACTCAAGATTGCCACGCACACCTGTTGCAATGCTGAAGTCACGGTTATCACCGCCGAAGCGCGGAACAAACCCGCCTGGGATTGTTTCAACGAAGGAGAAGCAATTATCGCTTGCCACAACTTGCGCCAAAATATCAGCGTCAGGGATAAGGCCGTCAGTCCCCGTTAACGGAATACCCGCTGGGCAAGATTCGCCATTGTCCAAGCCATCGAGATCACCAACAAGTACAGATGCAACACCACCTTCATCAACAAGATCCCCATTTTCATCTACGCTAGGGCCAGCATAAACACCGCCGCGGTTGGTTGGGTTACGGAAGAAGAAACCGCCTGTTACTGAACGTTCAGCATAACTACCAAAAGCATAAGCTTCGATTGAGTCGCTAATGGTTACAGCAGAGTTCACAAACAATTTAATATCGTCTTCAACGTCAGGCTGACCCCAATATTGGGCGGCTTCGTCGGTATAAGTGTTAACGGTCAGGGAATCTGCGACAGCCGTGTTACCAGCCGCGATCAAAGCCGCAACATCGCTGCGTGTAGCAGCGCGGACCGTACCGTTCACATCGCCGTATTCAGCGGTGATATTAACAAAACCAGCGTCCCCAAGCGGTAGGCCAGCATTGGCAGCAATACGGTAATTGTCACCGTCGCCGTCAAATGTTGAACCAAAGCCCATTTCAACTTGGCCGCCTTCATTATTGTCATTCAACACAAAGTTAATCACGCCTGCAATCGCATCTGAACCATACTGTGATGATGCACCATCGCGCAAAATTTCAACACGCTTCAATGCAAGTGAAGGAATCGCAGAAATATCAACACCTTGGGCACCATCAGAAATACCACCACCAAGGAAAGAAATAACCGAACCACGGTGACGACGCTTGCCGTTCACGAGAACAAGTGTGTTATCAGGTGACAAGCCGCGCAGGTTAGCAGGG
Source organism: Kordiimonadaceae bacterium (assembly GCA_014238195.1). Taxonomy (GTDB): domain Bacteria; phylum Pseudomonadota; class Alphaproteobacteria; order Sphingomonadales; family Kordiimonadaceae; genus JABABO01. Next base: position 7,274 of record JABABO010000186.1, read on the forward strand.
CGAACAATACTGGCAGCATCTGAAATAGGCTGCGTGTTAATGTTAAAGGATGGCACGGATGTTCTAAGCAAGTTTTGTGTATCACTTGACGCACTCTGCCTGAACTCGGCGGCTGAAATCACATCAACAGGGGCAGGTGTATCGGCACCTGAGCGGCCCTTACGCCGTGTCCCAATTGTGGAGATTTCTTCAACGTGGACAACTTCAACACCGTCATCGCTATCGGCTGATTGCGCAAAAGACGAAGTGGCCACTATCCCTGAGAGCAATGCTGTCGATGTCAACATCGCCGCATGCCTTGTGTATGATCGTTTTATCATTTGAATTCCTCTGAATACTTTTATTATTTTGGCTTTAACCAAACATTTAAATACCCCAGTCCCCAAAAGGTCCCAAGCAATATTTAGCTTGCTTTAGCACTTGGTAAGCTGAAAACCCACAAAGTGTGTCATTTTTATCAGCTTGTATTTTGGACACTAAACAATTGCAGGCTTTATAGAATAATTTTGCTTTAAAATGAGTATTATTGTTAATTTGAAGACTTAAAGTTTCTTTTGAAACTAATTGAATATTCTACTGGGTTGAATCTTTTCTCATCCAAAACATGGCATCGCGTAAAATTTAAACGAAAATGCTAGTTTAAAATGTTAAAAATATATAATGGATTGTTTATAGCTTCCCAGCCATATCTGTTAATCATTTTAATGGGTCACCGCCTCCAGAATCTTTAACCAGCATTTTTAGCCAGCATTTTTTGAGTGAATGATATAATAAAGCGCTGGAATAACAATGACTGTCAGTAAAATCGCACTTGTCATACCACCAACCATCGGGGCAGCAATTCTGCGCATAACCTCGGACCCTGTGCCACTGCCCAGCATAATTGGTAGCAAACCTGCAAATATTGTAATCACGGTCATTACAATTGGCCGCAAGCGCATTAACGCCCCTTCGATGACAGCCGCCCGAACATCGTCGCGTGTATAATCCGTGCCTTTGCTTTTCAGCGCTTCATTCAGGAACATAATCATCACAACAGCAAGTTCGGCTGCAACACCAGCGAGCGCGATAAACCCCACTGCAACAGCAATAGATAAATTATAATCAAGCAAATAAAGCAACCACACACCGCCACTTAAAGCAAGCGGCAGCGATAACAAAACAAGGGCAACATCAACAAAACGGCGAAACGCCATAAACAAGATAAGAATAATTAGGGCGATAGTCAGTGGAATGATAAAGGTTAGGCGCTGCTTTGCCCGTTCCATAAATTCAAACTGTCCTGACCAGCTCAGCGAATAGCCCGCAGGCAAGTCCAAATTCTCATAAACAGTCTTTTGCGCTTGTTGAATATAACGACCAATATCGCTGGTATTAATATCAACGTAGACCCAGCCGTTTAGGCGGGCATTTTCGCTGCGGATCATTCCTGGACCATCCATCACTTTTATGTCGGTCAGATCGCCCAGCCTAACATGCGCACCAGTTTTCGTAACGATAGGGATTTCCATCAAGTGTTCTGGGCTGCTGCGCTCGTTCTGTGGTAAACGAATGCTGATGGGATAGCGTTCGCGTCCCTCAATAGTTTGGCTCACCTGCATACCGCCAACCGCAGACCTGACAATTTCATGGACATCGGAAACATTCATACCATAACGGGCAATTTCTGTTCGTTTGATATCAATATCAATATAGCGTCCCCCAACAACACGTTCTGAATAGACCGAGGTCGTATCAGGTACAGTCTTTAGTATATCCTCTAATTGAAGGCCCAAATCAGCGATAACGGCCAGATCAGGGCCAGAAAGCTTAAGGCCAATGGGTGTTTTAATCCCCGTTGCCAGCATATCAATACGCGCCTTAATCGGCATGACCCAAGCATTGGTTAGCCCTGGGACTTTTACGGCTTTATCAAGTTCAGCCTCGATCATATCTAATGTCATACCTTCGCGCCACTCAGACTGAGGTTTCAAGCGAATGGTTGTTTCAATCATCGTTAGTGGGGCTGGGTCTGTTGCCGTTAGGGCGCGGCCCGCTTTACCGTAAGCACTTGCGACCTCTGGCACTGTCATAATCGCCCTGTCGGTTTGCTGCAACAACTGGCGAACTTTGCCAATTGAAACCCCAGGAAAAGTGCTTGGCATATACAATATATCGCCTTCTGCCAGCTCGGGCATAAATTCGCTTCCTAGTTTTTGTGCGGGCTGAATGGCGGTTGCTGCTAACGTGACCGCGAATAAAACCGCGATTTTAGGAAATTTTAATGTCAGATTGAGCAACGGACGATAAACCCAAGCAAGAAACCTATTTAATGGATTGGCGTGTTCTGGTTTTACTGTTCCACGCACCATATAGCCCATTAACACAGGCACAACGGTAATGGCTAAAATCGCGGCTGCCGCCATCGCATAGGTTTTTGTATAAGCTAACGGCTTAAAAAGGCGACCTTCTTGAGCTTCTAGTGCAAAAACAGGCAGGAAACTGACGGTTATAATCAACAGCGAGAAAAACAATGCAGGACCCACTTGTGCCGTTGATTCCGCAATAATGCGCCAGCGATTTTCGTCTGTGATTGCTTCTTTTTCCATGCGTTTATGCAAGGCTTCAATCATTACAATCGCTGCATCGACCATCGCACCAATCGCAATCGCAATACCACCAAGCGACATAATGTTAGCGTTCAGCCCTTGAAAATTCATAACGATGAAGGCCGCAAGAATCCCAAGCGGCAGCGTCAACACAATCACCAGCGATGAACGGATATGCAGCAAAAATAAAATACACACGATGGAAACAACAATAAATTCTTCCACAAGTTTTTGCTGTAACGTCTCTACCGCACGGTTGATCAAACTGGACCGGTCGTAAACCTCAACAATTTTCACCCCCTTGGGTAAGCCAGGTTTCAATTCCTCCAATTTAGCTTTCACAGCATTAATCGTGGTCATGGCATTTTCGCCGTAACGCATGACAATGACACCACCAACGGCTTCCCCTTCGCCGTTTAGGTCAGTCACACCGCGCCGCATTTGCGATCCTAAAGTAACATTTGCCACATCCCCTATTGTTAAAGCCGTTCCACGAGCATTTGTACCCAAGGATAACGTCCGAATATCCTCAAGTGATTGCAAATAACCCCGCGCACGAACCATATATTCGGCTTCAGCCATTTCAATCACTGAACCACCCGTTTCCATATTGCCTGACCGGATGGCTTTCTTAAACTGCATGAAGGTTAGGTTATGCTCGCGTAATTTCACAGGATCAACGATGACTTGATACTCTTTAACCATACCGCCAGCTGTTGCGACTTCGCTCACCCCTTCGACGCTTTGAAGCTCGTATTTCAGAAACCAATTTTGCAAAGAGGTCAATTCATCCAGATTATGCTGCCCTGTTTTATCTATAAGCGCATATTGATAAACCCAACCAACACCTGTGGCATCAGGGCCTAGCTCAGATATGGCCTCTTTGGGTAGACGGCTTGTGACTTGCGACAGAAATTCCAGCACCCGTGAACGCGCCCAGTAAAGATCGGTCCCATCTTCAAAAAGCACATAAACATAGCTATCACCAAAAAAACTATAGCCCCGAACCGTTGTAGCCTTTGGCACGGATAACATAGCAGATGTCAGTGGGTATGTTACTTGATCCTCAACCACTTCTGGGGCTTGTCCTGGATAACTGGTTTTAATGATCACCTGTACGTCAGAAAGATCAGGAATTGCATCAAGGGGGGTATCCCGCACGGACAAAACCCCACCAATGAACACAATGATCGCAATCAAAAGCACCATGCCGCGCTGCTTGATTGACCCTTTAATAATCGAGGCTATCATTACGGGCTATCCTGATTTTGCGTGGCGGCATCAACGGGTTCAAGATCAGTAATCACATACATACCATCAGAATTTTTTCCGATACCAAACTTGATTTTCTGGCCCTCGATTAAATTAGAAATATCAATGCCATTCACCGCCTGCATTCCCATGGTCATAACAGGCCAGCCTATTTCGGGGATTTCAGAATGGGTGATATTTAAACTGCCCTCCTCCTGGTCAATGCTGTTTATAATCGCTGTTGCAAAAGCAAGGCTTTCCACCACTGCTTTTTGCATATCAGTCACAGGCAGTGACTTATCTGTCAGACGTACAGACGCACCTGAAAAACTACTTTCGCTATCCAACATAAATTGACCACTTACAACAACCTCTTCCCCTTCTGAAAGACCACTTACAATAACAGTACGGCCATCACTGGACGCACCAATTCTAACCTCCGCCGCTTCAAACTGGCCCTCACCGTGCGCGACAATCACCCGGTCCATGTCACCTAGGCGGATAATGGCCAAAGTCGGTATTGTCAGTACGTCCTTAGACTTTGTCGTAATCGTTGCTGCCAAATACTGGCCTGCTTTTAGCGAGCGGTCCTCATTTGGTAAAACCATACGAACCTTTAAGGTCTGCAATTTTTCGTCTGCATCGGGATAGATATAATCAATCGATGTCACATTGCCACTGCTTAACGTTACAGCTTGGCCTTGATCAATCAGGCTAAGATGCTTTGGATAAACATCTGCAATCATCCACATTGTGTCAGGACTTGTAAGGGCATAAGCGACCGTGTCCCCAGCAATCCGCCCACCCTCAAAGATACCCAGCTTGGTCACGACGCCGCTTCTGCTAGCAAACACTGGTATTGGTTGATGCGAATTACCATTCGAGACAGCCGATTGAATGGATTGATCAGCCAAACCGTATGCTTCTAAACGCGAATGCGCAATATCCCTTAGATGCTGGGAGGTATTTTTTAATTGCAGATAATCGCTTAAGGCTGTTGCGATTTCGGGGGAATAAAAAGTAAACAGTATATCACCCTTTTTAACCGTAGCCCCTTGGCTTCTGACAAACAGTTTTTCGACCCAGCCCACAGCCCGGATATGGATTAAAGATGTTTGTTCTTCGTTATAATAGGCTTTACCTGTCACAGGCAGTTTTGGGGCAAATTCTTCTATCCGTGCCGCTTCAACTTTAACCCCAAGATTAGCCAGCACATTAGCTGGGATTTTAAAGCCCACATCGTTTGCCCCTGCTTCCTGGCCCACATATACTGGGATCAAATCCATCCCCATTGGTGATTTTCCAGGGGCATCCCTGCGGTAGTTAGGGTCCATCGGTGCCACCCAATAATCAACATCTTTCTCCCCTGACTGTTTGATGGGTTGACTAATCGGGGCTGCCCCTGAAAACAAAAAATAACCAGCGGCGAGCCCCATCACTAAAGCTGCTGTTGCAGCATATATTATTTTTGCATTCATTATTCTGTTCCTTCAAAATGCAATAAATCTGCACCAGCAAAATACAGTAAATCTGCACCAGCAATCGCCCGTTCCCATTTAATGGTTTCCAGCTTGATACGTGCATCCAGTTCCGAAAGATGAGTACGGATGACCTCAGTAAAATCAGTTGAGCTATTCGCAAAAGCATTCTCGCTGGCCACCGTGGCTTCGTGTGTGCGCTTCAAAATAACACGGTTAAATAAGTCTATGCGCTTGGATGACCTTTGCCAGATCGCAAAACTGGCCTTCATATCCCGCGACATATCTCTCAGTTTACTTTGTAGGCGGTACTCAGCCGCCACTTTTGCTTTTTGGGCCGCCGACAAGTTCTTATCTTGACGCTGTCCCGTAAACAAAGGCACATCCATCGTGATTAAGGCTGTTGCGATATCGGCACGCCCACCAGACCGTAAACCGTATCCAACGTCTAATCCCCAGTTCGGTTTATAGTCTTGCTTGGCAAGCGCAACACCCTTGGCACTTGCTTTTATCAAGGCTTGCTCGGTTAGCAGAACGGGGTGAGTGATTAGGTTTTCTGATAAAGTCTGTTGCGGGTTAGGCGGTGGTATATTTTCATATGAACCCATAAGTGATCTTTTAGCATTTTCTTCACCAACGTAACGAGCGATCAGGACACGGGTATAATCCTGCTTTTGGGCAATGTCCCCAAGATTATCTGCAAGCAAAGCGATTTCTGCATCCATGGCAAAAATCATATGGGTTGTCCCATTGTTATTGGTAAAATGGCGTTCTTCGGCTTGATGAAGACTGTGCAATTGTGATTGCTTTTCTGTTACTAATTGCAGCTTCTGTTCCAAATAATAAAGCTTGAGCCATAATTTACGCACGCTAAGAGCAATGATCAACGCATGTGCTTTTGCTTGATGCAAGAGCGCTTGGCTCTCACCCTGTTTTCGTTCACGGGCATATTTACGCTTTGCACCTGAAACGAAAGTCTGATGCACACCAAATTGCATATTTGTCATCGCTTCCTGCGACAGCTTGAAACTATCTGTTGCAAGATTAGCGACCCCAAATTTAACCTGTGGGTCTGGTAATTGACTGGCTGCGACGGCTTGATCTGCCATACTTTTTGCTTGTGCATTCAGGGCTGCTACGCTTGGATCATCTAGCGACAGGGCTATAGCAACTGCTTTTTCAATGGTTAAGCCTGACGTGTCGGCTGAAACCGAAGCGGAATAAAGCACAAAACTGAGTAGACCAAACTTAAGCCTGTGAGAGAGCAACATTCGAAACCCCTAAAATCATTATAAAGTGACTAACACAAACGCTCATAATGCGTCATATGAACTGGGCCTATTCTTCATGCATATCTATATTTTCAGCTGAGTCTTCCTCTAAATTGGCACGGTTAAATGCTTTTGAGAGAAAAAATGCATTCATAAACAGTTTCTCAACGCCCAAATATGTCGCCCTAAAATTAGGATTATCAACAAATAAAATCACCGCCCCAGACCCAATACGCTCAGCGGTCATCATCGGCGTACCTTTTAGCTCGCTCAAGCGCTTATCAGACGCATAACCCGACAAAAGTGGAGTATCGCTATAAACAGCCACCCTAGCATATGGGTCCTTCGGGATTGGTAGTTTTAGGGATGTATTGCGATTTGTTGCCACAAGTGGCCTATAATACCCAAAGGCCATCGGATGCGTAATATCAAGCTTGCTTTCAAACAAGGCGCCGCCAATCACATGCTCAGCATCCTTTTGATTTTTGCCTGCGTAAGCCAAGCGAGATGTTGCTTCTGATTTTTTAGTTTTTTTAGTTTTCACTGCTTTCGCTTTATCATCATGATCCGGTACAATTTCTTTCGCAACCCAAGCAGCAGCACCGCGGGTGGCAATCAGCGTTCCGCCACCGCGTACCCAGCTATGAATAGATTTGGTGAGTTTGTCATCACGGCTATAACGACTGCCATATCCCCCGACAAGCACCAAATGCGTATAGCGTGACCAATCAATCGCTGAAACATTCTGACCACGCACAAGTGTGATAGGCATATCCATACGATGATCAAGTTGATGCCACACTTCACCGGCATCATAGGGCGAAGCAGGCCAATCGGTTATCATCAAAGCATGAGGGGCTTTTAGATCAGCAACGCTATCACGCCCACCTAAGTCAGACCCAGCTTCAGGGGTATGACCGCTGACCACACTATGAACAGGGATACTATCTTCCACCGCCGCTTGACGGATTAGATCGTAAATTTCCCCTTCCCCAACCGTCTGGTTATCAAGGGGGACAATCACACTGCCGCGCGGCACTGCGACTGTTTTAATCGTTTGACCGTCTTGTGACAGCGCCCGCACACTATATGGGGTTTTTCCAACCCTTACTAAAACACCCTCTTGCAGCAAACGATTCACTGCGCGCGGGGCATAATAATGCGCCCAATCAAACACATATGCGTAAGGGGCTTGTGGTGGCACAGCCGTACTTTTAAAAGATGCTAAAACTGGTGCACCAATATGACTACGGATTTTTTTGCGGACTTCTCCGTATTCAAGGCCGTAAGCCAGTGGCAAGGTCCAACCCGATACATCATAGAAAACTTTATCAGGAAAACTGGTAATCTGATTAAACAGGGCTTTGGCAAGCACATATTGTTTTTGGTTTAGATCAACAATATAAGCCTTGTCACCGAACGTGCGATCCTGCATTACAGTTTTGCCATCCTCATCAAGCCCCCTTACTTTCAAGCGCACCTTACCCTGAATCTTATGCACGCGAATGTCATGACGGTTCAAAAGATCAATAAATTTTTGCAGACGTACTGGGTCTTCATGAAGACGAAAAGCATAGGCCTTCACAGGGTCCTCTTTGGCCTTTTTCACACTATCCTTAAAGAATTTACGTTGATAAGCATGCAGTTTTTCACGCAAATTAACACCGCCCGTAATGGTTCCAATACTGGCGCGGAAATGATTGCGTATATTATTGGCGTAGGTTTTTATGCCTTGGTTACTTTCCTTAGCTATGCCCATCTGGGCACCCGCTTCATATAATATTCCAAGTCCGCCATTAACCTGCGGGTATGTAGACCCCTTGCCAATATAATAGTTATCAAACCCTTCTTCCGAGAAGTATAATTCCTTATCTTTATCCAAAGCGCTCGCATGATAGCCTGCTAGTTCCACCGCGAGCTTGCGCCCTTGTGCGGGAATCATCGGATAGATGCGCGTTGGTACACCTGGGTGGAAATAATAAGTACTATTGGTACCCATTTCATGAAAATCACCCGTGATTTGCGGTTTCCACTCATGCCATTTTTTAAGCCACGCCCGACTTTCAGGCTGCGTCTGCAAGAGCCACTGGCGGTTCAGGTCAAACCAATAATGATTGGTACGCGACCCAGGCCATGCTTGATTATGGATCGCGTGTAAGGGATCTGTGGCGCGGTGCTTGGACCCATAGCTGGTCACCCAGCTGGCACGCCTGCTGTGCCCGTCAGGGTTAAACAAAGCCGTAACAACAATCACACTATCGTCCAGTATTTTGTCAACATCTGGTCCAGTTGCCGCTGCCATATGATAAAGAAAAGGAATTGCCGCATCCATACCACTTGCCTCAGCGCCGTGCACACCGTAATTCAACCATGTTACAAGGGGCATTTCATCGGATGCTTCTGCTTGAGTTTCTGGGTTCGTCCGCTTTAAGTGATTTTCGCGAATCTCGGTTAAGCGCTGATGGTTTTCAGGGCTGGTGATGGTAAAAAATAAAATCGGGCGTTTTTCATGACTATAGCCAATGGTTTCAACGATCATGCGCGGGCTTGCGTCTGCAAGCCTTCGCATATAATCGACAAATAAATCATGGCGAACAGGCTGGTCCCCAACCTCATGACCAAAAACCTCGGCAGGCTTTAAAACACTGACATCATAAACCGTATCAGGCATCAGGTAATAATCAAAGGGTTCAGCCCTAACAGACGACAAACCACTGATAGTCAACAACAATGCCGCAGATGTAACACCAATTTTACTTAGTTTACTCATAGCCTTGATACGCTCAACAAACGTCATACACTTTTTCCTTCCCCAGCCTAATTTTTTATCGCTTATGTTTGACCAGTATCTTTTTTTTCTGTCAAACCATATATTTTAGCTAGAACAATCCCAACCAAAGTTCCGATCACAATATCTGTAATCATCATTTTTGCAAGTAATCCTGTTGGCATAACAGTTCCAACTGCAATAACCATATTCGTACCAGCCAAATAAAGCCCTGCAAGCGACCCAAACCGCGCCCCCGTTTTCAGATCATCGTTTGCGACAAACATATAAAAAAGCACGACAATAGCTATTGTTTGCAATAAATGCCCAATGGGGGTGAGCACAGGATTACCTTGCCCTAACACAGAGAGCTGCTCAACAAATGCTGCGATTTCACTAGGGTACAAAACCATTGCAGCTACTGTGTATAAAATTGCATAGGTGATATAGGCTGCAATGCCTAAAATTAAAATACGTCCAATACTCATGATAACTCTCCCATCATATGGTTGTTAAGGTGAACTCTGAACATCATCTCAAGTTTCTCTAGGTCGTTTCGGATTTTTAGATATATCCATCTCGTTCAGTTTATTGCCCCCCATTCCATCATTTTTAATATGCACGACGCGCTGCGGGAATGGAAATTCAATATCATTTTCTTTAAACTTATCCCAGATTTTTAGCATGACTTCACTGGCAACATTGGATACGCCTTCCCCTGGGTCATTCAGCCACATGCGTAGTTCCAGATCAATGCCGTCAGAGCCAAAACCACGCAGCAAGGTTTTAACTTCTGGCGAACTTAAGACGCGCGGTGTTTCAGTTGCTGCCGCGCGCATTAAAGACATTGCTTTGCGTACATCACTATCATAAGACACTTGCACAGGGATGCGCCGCCGTACAAATTTATGACTGTGGGACCAGTTGACAACAGGCTGTGTGATCATATCTTCGTTAGGGATTAGAAATTCTGTACCGTCACGGGTAATCACGCTGGTGTAACGCGCTGCCAGCTTGTTAATACGCCCGTAAGTACCCCCCGTTTCAATCACATCGCCAGGCTTGATCGAACGATCTACCAGCAAAATAATGCCCGATATGAAGTTACCAACAACTTTTTGCAGGCCGAAGCCGATACCAACACCAAGCGCACCACCGAAGACAGCAAGCGCGGTTAGATCAACACCAGTTGCGTTTAAGGCCACCAAAAAGGCAACTGAAATTAAGACAATTTTAGCGGATTTTCCGATCAGAACCCGCACACTTGGGGGCATACTTTCAACATTTAAAAGCTGTTTATCAATCAGGCTGGACAGCGCCATCGCAAGCCACACAAAAACCGCAAGCGAGAATATCCCCTTTAAGATATCCAGCACAGAAATGCTGCTGTCCCCAAGCGGAAATTCAGCGGCATCTAGGACCTGTGTCATAGGCCCCAGTAGCCCAATGATATTCAGGGCAGCAATCGTCCAAGCCACGACAGCAATCATACGGGCAAATTCGCGGTTATCCAGCACGCTAACAGCGACACGAATCACCACCCAAGCCGCCAACAAACTTGTTGCACCGCCCATCAAATAAGCTTGACCCAACCAAGGTTCAATCATCAAGCGTGTGGACCAGATTAAAATCATCGTAAGCGCCGCATTTGATAACGGTGCAATCAGCCGGTGTTGGAATTTCTCGATCCATGCAATATCGTTAAATGAGCGCTCGATACCTCGTTTGACAAATCGTGTGGCGACATTGGCTAACAAGAAAGCGGCGGCGATCAACACGAGCTCAACCAAGCGTTCAGGTTCCAGTAAATGCTGTTGGACCCAAAGCCAAGCTGCATGCAGCCACGTCATAATTTCTTGATTTATGCTTTCATTCATAGGGATATGTTACCGTTTTGATACAAAAAAGTCTTTCAAAATCTTCGTAGCAGCCTTTTCCCGAATCCCGCTATAGATTTCGGGCTTATGATGTGTTTCAACGTGACTATAAATACGTGCGCCAACAGTGATACCACCGCTTTTTTCATCCACAGCACCAAAATATAATCGTCTGATACGGGCAAAAGATATAGCTTGGGCGCACATAGCGCAGGGTTCCAATGTTACAAACATATCACACCCCGCTAAACGCTCGCTATCCATTTTAAAAGCCGCTTGACGAATGGCCAATATTTCTGCGTGCGCTGTGGGATCACACAGTTCTATGACGCGGTTCCCTGCCGCTGCCAATATCTCGCCTTCAGCGCTAACAATCACAGCCCCGACAGGCACTTCGCCACGCGTAGCTGCTGCGCTGGCTTCTGTTAGAGCTAAATCCATATATGGGAAATCATCAATCATGCAGTGATCAAAGCCCGAATAGCAATCTTGGTCAAGTCACAAATACCATCTTGCATCAGTCAAGAGTTGCGCAGCAACCCACATCGCACTATGGTGCGCCGCATGAGCACAAAATCAGAAAATAAAGATCAACCAAACTTAAATCCAAATGACGCTAATCCAAAAGGTGAGCGCATAGCAAAAGTTCTTGCCCGTGCAGGTGTTGCCAGTCGTCGCGAAGTGGAACGCATGATCAATGAAGGTCGTATTCGCCTAAAAGGCAAAGTTTTACAAACACCTGCGACTTTGGTCAAAAGCTTGGATGATATTGAGGTAGACGGTGAAACTATCAATCAAGTAGCTCATACCAAGGTTTGGCGATTGCATAAAAAACGTGGAACCTTAACAACGCACAGCGACCCAGAAGGCCGCCCAACGGTGTTTGATAAAGTACCTGATCATTTTGGCCGTGTTATATCAGTTGGGCGTTTGGATATGAACACCGAAGGGTTATTGCTGTTGACCAATGATGGTGCGCTTGCCCGCTGGTTGGAGCTTCCCGAAAATCAAATGATCCGGCGCTACCGTGTGCGGGTGCATGGCCGTGTCAATGAACGCGCACTGCTTCGACTTGCTGGCGGTATTACGATTAACGGGATACATTATGGGGCGATTGACGCAGCGCTGGAGCGTCAAACAGGTGCAAACGCATGGATCACCATTGCAATTCGTGAAGGAAAAAACCGCGAGGTCCGCCGCGTGATGGAACATTTAGGCCTTGATGTAAATCGTTTGATCCGAACGCACTATGGGCCATTTTCACTGGGAACCTTACCTCAAGGTGCCGCGGTTCCTGTCGGGGATAAACAGCTTTATGACGTGCTGTCCGATTATTTCCAGAACGCACCACAAAGTGTTGCCAGCCCTGCAAAAGACCTGAATCCCACCAAATGGGCAAAACCGAAAGCAAAAAAGAACGCCCGCCCTGGTCAAAAACGCCGCGATAAATTCCGCGCAGAGCAACGCCGTGGTAAAACTCAGGCTGATTTGCGTAAAGAACAAGACGTTGACCCAAAAAAACAGGCCAAGGGAAAAGCTGGAGACAAAAATAAGAAAAAATCTTTAGAAAAAACTAATAATCTTCAACCTACTCGCAGCATCAAACAAGTCAAGCGATGACACGTATCATAGCAGGTCAATATCGTGGGCGCCGTTTACATGTGCCGACAGGCATAGATGTGCGACCGACCACCGACCGTATGCGGGAGCGTGTTTTTTCGATGCTACTGCACCCTCGCTACCCTGATATGACAGGTGCGCGCGTTCTTGATCTTTTCGCTGGAACGGGGGCTTTGGGATTTGAGTGTTTATCTCGCGGTGCTGGTCACGCAACATTCGTAGAAAACGCCCCAAAGTCATTGGCCTGTCTACAAAAGAATATCACATCCCTAAATGTCGAAGGTCAAAGTCATATTTTACGCACTCATGCTCAAGCGCTACCCGTCTGCGAACACCCGTATGATTTCATCTTTATGGACCCCCCATACAGGGTTGGCCTTATTGAGCCAACACTTGAAAGCTTAGTAAGGGGTCACTGGATATCACATAAGGGGGTTATCATCTGTGAACTAGCGCATGACGATGATACAGCATTTCAACGCAGCTTGACACTCATTGATGAGCGCAGCCAAGGCCAACAGCGTGTGGTTTTTTTAATGCAAAAATAAAGCGAGACCAACGAATAATGAGATCATTATTTATTGATAAGTCGAACCGTAATAAAAGCGAGACCAATGAATAATGAGATCATTATTTATTGATAAGTCGAACCGTAACAAAACTTATAGCCAAATGAGATGATCAAAATTCACTGCATTTGGCTATAGCCCGAAATTATTTAAGAATTTTCCTTGCTAAGCGGTATGACGCGCCTAAGCGCAATAATTGCAACCACGATCCATGTTACATTAAGCACTGCTGATGGCATAGCCCCATTCCAAAATCCATTCAGCGCCAATCCGATGGCACCGATTAAATTCAGGGCATGGAACAATATTTTATCACTGACACACGGCGCCCACATGGTCCAGCCATACGCGGCAAATATTGTAATCATACCGACCCAGCCAAAGGCTTCGACGAATATATCCATAATGATTTCTCCTGAATTATGCTTCTCAGCGACGACCAAACAATTTTTCAACATCCGCAAGTTTTAGTTCCACATACGTAGGACGACCATGATTACACTGGCCCGAATGCGGGGTTGCTTCCATTTCACGCAATAAAGCATTCATTTCTTCTACCGTTAAGCGTCGGCCAGCCCGTACACTGCCATGGCAGGCCATAGTGCCGCAAACGTCTTCCATTTTTTCCTTCAAGCTTAACGCCTCAGAATATTCAGCAAGTTCATCTGCCATATCGCGCACCAACGCTTTCACATCCACTTTACCAAGCATTGCTGGCACTTCACGAACCACTATGGCTCCTTCACCAAAAGGCTCAATAACCAGCCCAAGCTCAGAAAGTTCATCGGTCCGTGCCAGTAATCGGGCGGCAGGGCCTTCTTCTAATTCAACAACTTCAGGCAGCAATAGACCTTGACGCGGCACACCAGACTCAGCAATCGCAATTTTCATTTTTTCATAGACCAAGCGCTCATGCGCGGCATGCTGATCAACAATCACAATACCATCTGCATTTTGGGCGACAATATAGGTAGCATGCAACTGCCCCCGCGCAGTCCCTAGCGGAAAATCATCATATATAGGCTGAGCAAGGTTTTCATCTACCGTGCGGGCGCTTGGAACAGTCATATCACCACGTGGATCGAGGGACATTTGCCCTTCTTGCATCCCGCTAGGCTGAAAATTAGCTGTACCATCACCATATCCATCCCTGCTAAGTGGTGCCTGAAAGTTATCAAACTGTGCCCGAAACCCTGATGGCAGTGATGAGTTTTCATGGCCCCTGTTAAAGGGCATGGCTGGCACACCTGCGTGCGGGCGCATGGCACCAAGTGCAGCACCTGCCACTGTAGTGCTAGCCCTGTGACCCGCTGCCGCTAGGGCATGTCTAAGTGCAGAAACAATTAAACCCCGCACAAGGCCAGCGTCACGGAACCGCACTTCTGATTTCGCTGGATGTACATTCACATCAACAAAAGACGCTGGAACATCTAAAAACAAAGCAAGTACAGGGTGGCGGTCCCGCGCCAGATAGTCCTGATAGGCACCACGCACAGCCCCAATAATCAGACGATCTTTGACAGGTCTACCATTGACAAATAAATACTGCTGTTGCGCATTGCCTCTACTGTATGTAGGTAATCCAGCATAACCAGTTAACCTTAAACCTTCGCGTTCCGCATCAATTGCGACTGCATTTTCACGAAATTCTTTACCAAGGATGGCACCCAAACGCACCAATCTTGGGTCTTCGTTCATGTCTGCGATTGGTGGCGCGCGAAAGGTCGTACGGTCCCCGTCTGAAAGCGTAAAAGCCACACTTGGATGCGCCATTGCCAGGCGTTTAATCACATCCCCTGCTTGACCATATTCGGTGCGGCTGGTTTTCATAAACTTTAACCGTGCAGGTGTCGCAAAAAACAAATCCCGCACTTCGATCCGTGTACCAGACGTTAATCCTGCGGGGGTGGGTTCATGCTTAGTGCCAGCGTCCACGCGAATAACCCACGCATCTTCTGCGCCGCGTGCGCGGCTCGCAACCGATAATTTTGATACCGAAGCGATTGAAGCCAACGCTTCACCGCGAAAACCCAGATGGGCAATATTCACCAAGTCTTCATCAGTCAGTTTGCTTGTGGCGTGGCGCTCAACAGCTAGACCCAATTCATCGGCTGACATGCCTTGACCATCATCACTGACTTGTATCAGGTCTTTGCCACCGTCCCTAAGCACAACATCGATGTGCACAGCCCCAGCATCAATGCTGTTTTCAACGAGCTCTTTAACAGCACTTGCTGGCCGTTCCACAACTTCACCCGCAGCAATGCGATTGATTGTACGCTCAGACAGCATATGAATAACACCAGCCCCTTTAGTGGTTGCTGATTGTTTTGAATTGTGATTCTGGTTTACCATGCGCACAGCTTACAAATTTTTTAGGCATAAAAAAACCCCAGATCATACGAACTGAGATTTTTTCTAACTTGCAAAACCAGCATATTTATAGAAGCAAACATATTTACATATGCGTTAAGAGCCACTATTGACACGCTCAATCGTGATGTTATCTGGCTGGAAGGAACGCTCTTCCGCGTCCAACATATCTGCAAGTAACAAACGTTTTTTAGTCACATCAAGGTCTTTTTGCCCAGCATTAGACCGCACATCAGGCCCTAGGGATGGCATACGTCTTAACAAAGACAATTCACCACCTGATCCTGACGGGGGTGGTGTCACAGTTTTGCCTGGGAACAAAGCTTCATAAGCAATACGGCCTGGATCAATGTTTTGGGCTTTCGGCTCACCCGGGCGCGGCGGTGTTAGATTAGCCTCAGGCGGCACAACAAGTGGGGCGCGGTCCACGACTTCAAACTCATCCGGGGCATATTTACCATTGGATGAAAACATTGAACATGCTGATAAAAGCATTCCTGTTAAGATCAGGGTTATCAGTGATTTAATAGTCATTAGTGTCCTCCCATCCTGCTCAAGCATCAAGCTTTTCAGCTTAGCTGTGGATCATTTTGATATTTTATCGTTTACATTTGCGTCATTTTTAGGGCTATTATTGCCGCTGCGCAAGCTATCAATCAGTAAAACCACCACACCAATCGTTATAGCGGCATCCGCGACGTTAAAAACATAATAATTATAGCCATAGGCATGCAAGTGCACAAAATCGACCACAGCCCCATAATTAAGCCGGTCAATGACATTCCCCACAGCCCCACCAACGATCAAGGCAAGCGCAGATGATTCACGGCGGCGCGTTGTGCCATACATCCAAATCATCAGCCATATGCTAACAGCACTTGTCAGCACAATCAGACCCCAACGACCAAGATAGCTATCAACCGCAAGCCCCATAGAGATACCAGTATTCCACACCATGGAAAATGACAAAAAAGGCAACAAAGGGATGCTGCCTTTTGTATCAAGCATCATTTGATGAAGCACGTACCATTTGCTTAATTGATCAAAGATCAAAATAGCAAGTGCAAACATCAGATGTTGCTTAAAATAAGGCCCCGCGCCGTTCTTAAACGGATTTTTGATGGCCGCTTTGATTAACATACAACACCCTGACAGCGATTGCACAGGTCTCCGTGCGCGGTTACTTCTGAGCTGATTACCCAGCAACGATCGCACTTATCACCGTTTGCGAGTTTTGTCATGACAGCAACACCCGCAACATCATCTAGTCTAAAAGCACCATCTGGAGCTGGGCCGTGCGTTAGCGAGACAGCAGACGTTATAGTCACTTCTTCTATATTGAGACTGCTCAAAATATCACCGACAGCATGATCGTCAATATATAAACTGACCTGCGCTTGTAAGCTGGAGCCTATCCGTTTTTCACGGCGATCAATTTCAAGGGCCCCGTTGACCGTTTTACGAACATTACGTACAATAGCCCATTTAGCGGCTAGTTCCTTATCTGACCACGATAATGGGATTTCACGCCACACTTCGCGGTGCACGGACGTGGTTTCAGCACCGTACCGGGATTGCCAAATTTCTTCGGATGTAAAAGCAAGGATAGGGGCGAACCATACCGCTAAACGATTGAAGACGATATCTAACACTGTTCGCACCGCGCGGCGGCGGCTGTCAGTTACTTTGTCACAGTAGAGCGAATCTTTGCGAATATCAAAATAAAAGGCTGACAAGTCCTGTATACAGAATTGATATAACGCTTGGAAAATAGGGTTAAGTTCAAACACATTTGATTTTGACCTTATCAATGTATCCAGTTCACTCAGGCGGTGCAGCACCCAGCGCTCCAGTTCTGGTAAGTCCTCATAGCTTAAACGCTCACTGTCTTCAAATCCCGCGAGATTGCCCAGCAAGTAGCGCATAGTATTACGAATTTTACGGTACGCATCCACTTGGCCCTTAAGAATTTCATCACCGATCCGCACATCATCGGTGTAATCAACGCTTGCGACCCACAGCCGTAAAATATCGGCACCGTACTGATCAATAATTTTTTGTGGGTTTACAACATTGCCCAAGGATTTAGACATCTTGCGACCGTTTTTATCCTGAACAAATCCGTGGGTTAAAACGTTTTTGTATGGGGCAGTCCCGCGGGTACCACAGCTTTCTAGCAAGCTAGACTGAAACCAACCTCGGTGTTGGTCGGTTCCTTCAATATATAGATCCGCAGGGGCAGATGCACCCAGTTCTGGTCGCTTTTCCACCACAAAAGCATGTGTACAACCACTGTCGAACCAGACATCCAAAATATCCTGAACTTGTTCAAAATCATCACTGTTATAATCATTACCTAAAAACTCCTGTGCTGGAATTTTTACCCATGCATCAGCGCCGCCGTGCCTAACAGCATCAATGATACGCTGATTAACACCTTCGTCTTGTAACAGCTCACCGCTTTCCTTGTTAACAAATACTGTGATCGGCACACCCCAAGCCCGCTGGCGGCTGATCACCCAATCGGGACGGTCAGCGACCATCGCTTCAATGCGGTTCTGACTAATGGGTGGATACCAACTTACATCATCGCGGATGGCTTTTAGGGCTTTATCACGCAAACCCGTTTTGTCCATGGCAATGAACCACTGCGGTGTATTTCGGAAAATTAGCGGCGCCTTTGATCGCCAACTATGCGGGTAACTATGAACCAGTTTGCCAGCGCCTTTCAGTGATTTTGTATCCGCCAATAAATCACAGATTTTATCGGCAACTTTATAGACATGCTGGCCTGCGACAAGGGCAACATAATCATAATAACAACCCGCTTCGTTTACGGTATATGGTACAGGAATTCCGTTTTCCACATGGGCTACACGGTAATCATCGTCGCCGTGACCTGGGGCTGTGTGCACAAAACCAGTGCCTGCGTCTGTGGTTACATGGTCGCCTGATAATAACGGCACATCAAAATCATAATAACCATCCCCGTCACGGTGACCACGCCAAGGGTGGGCGGCAATCGTGCCCGATAAAGCAGACCCCTTAAACCGTGCCACTATTTGGTAATTTGTGATACCTGTGCGCACGGTAAAATCAGCAACCAGTGCATCCGCCAGCGCCAGCTTGTCACCAATTGCAGTAAGGGCTTCTTCAGCGATGTCTGTAACTTCAATCACACAATAATCAACATCGAGACCATAACAAATTGCACGGTTTGCAGGAATTGTCCAAGGCGTTGTCGTCCAGATCACAATCTGTGCGCCCTCAATATCCTGACAGTTTGTTTTCACAACATCAAACGCCACATCAATCTGAACACTGGTGTGATCGTGATATTCAACTTCGGCTTCTGCTAGCGCGGTTTTTTCAACAGGGCTCCACATCACAGGTTTACTGCCACGGTACAGCGCACCAGACGCGGAAAACTTTAGCAATTCTTCAACGATAGTCGCTTCAGCGTCAAAAGCCATCGTTGTATAGGGGTTATCCCAATCCGCGATGATGCCCAGACGTTTAAATTGCTCTTTCTGCACCCCAATCCAATGGTCGGCAAATTCACGGCACTCCTTGCGAAATTCAACAGGGTCTACATCATCCTTGTTTTTTTTCTTCTTGCGGTATTTTTCTTCAATTTTCCATTCTATGGGCAGTCCATGACAATCCCAGCCAGGGATAAAGGCAACGTCTTTGCCCTGCATTTGCTGGGTGCGCAGGATGATATCTTTCAGGGTTTTCTGCATCGCGTGTCCCACATGAATATCACCGTTGGCGTAGGGCGGGCCGTCATGATAGACAAATTTTTCACGGCCCTTCGCATCTGCACGAAGCTGCTGATAAATATTATCATCGTTCCATTTTTTTAAGAAATCAGGTTCGCGTTTTGGCAAGCCTGCCCGCATGGGAAAATCAGTTTTGGGCAAAAAAACCGTATCGCGGTAATCGCGTTTGGTTTCACTATTTGGTTCAGTGCTTACTTTTGGGGCGTTTTCAGTCATATTTTTATGATCGGCCTTTGGGCTGATCTCTCTATAAAAGCTGGCGGCTCGCACAGCGGAACATAGTCATAAATGGAAAGGCTTTTACCCGGTCGCTAACGCGCCGGGCAAGTAATTCGGGCTATTTTGGCCTGACCTTTTTTGTAAAAAGTGACCAGCAGTTTTGACCTTATGGTGTCTGCATTAGCCCACCAATAATATATATGTTCATTCATCATGCGCATCTTGTATCAAGCCATGCTTATTGGCTCAAGCCTTAATACACTCACAAAGACAGATATTAGGTCTCATAGCCAATTATCGTGGATAGAAAACCTATTGACCACGATACAAGCAAAAAAAATCACTGTGGTATTTGGCAGCGCTTCGCGCGTGCAACACGGGGCCACAAAATAAAATAACCCCGCACCAGCCTAAACGGCTGTCCCTCTGGATACCGACACTCATCGGAATGACTATTTTTTCCTTGCCCTTGCCATGCTGAACTTGGTTCAGCATCCATGAGTGGTTTGAGCCATGTTTGTATCATGGGCAATGGACCCTGAACCAAGTTCATGTATGACGATATGGGTTCATGTATGACGATATGGGTTCATTTATAATGACTGGGGTTTGGTATGACACTTTTAAACTGAATCATGAGAAAATTTTATCTGAATCATGAGAAAACTATTGACACTCATAAGATGTTTTATTAATACATTTTTAAGATAATTTAATCACGCATCACTGTATCTTGCTATGTCGGTACAGCTTAATCGATTAATTTTGTTTAATTTAGATGATGCAATTTTAAGGCCTAAAATAACTGGATATTTTATATGCCCATAACTTTTTATAATCCAAACGAAGTATCAATTAAGGAAAACACCACTGGGGTTGTTATTAACCTTCAGGCCAAATTGAATGATGGCGATGTTGATGCTGGCATTACCTATAGCATATCTGGTGGCGCAGATAAGGATGCTTTCACGATTAGCGCCAGCACGGGTGAACTGTGGTTTGTTAGCGCACCAGATTATGAAGCTAATCCTGTCTATAACATTGAAGTCACAGCCAACGGTGGCGCGAATGAGAGCACTGTCCAAGCCCTGACAGTTACGGTCACGGACCGGGTGGGGACAGAAGGTCTCGCTTCTGGTTTCACTGCTTCCTACAACCTTGCTGACTTGGACGGCGACAATGGTTTTAGTCTTAATAATATCAATACCGTTAGTGACGGCTCTTATACTGCTGGTTCTGCCTATAATGCTGGGGATATCAACGGCGATGGGTATGATGATATTATTATTGGCTTATATGAAGAAGATGCAAATGGCTATACGAAAGCGGGCATTAGCTATGTGGTGTTTGGTCGCAGTGGTGGCTTCGATGACGAGATTATCCTAGACACTCTAGATGCCAGCGATGGTTTTGCCATTACGGGCGACAGTGCTTATCTTTTTAGTGGCTGGTCTGTTGGCGCTGCAGGGGATATCAACGGCGACGGCATTGATGATCTGATGATCGGAACTGGATTCGGTTATAATAGTAGTGGGAGTTTTCAGACTAGCGATAAAAGCTATATTATATTTGGTAAAAATGCTGATGAAGGTGATTTTTTTCCAACTTCCTTAAACCTTAGCAGCCTTGATGGCTCAGATGGCTTTACCCTAAACAGTGCAGAGTATTCATATTTTGGCACGAGCGTTTCCAGTGCTGGGGATATCAACGGTGATGGCATTGATGATATA